>JAFCZU010000272.1 GCA_019314185.1 Deltaproteobacteria bacterium
GATTCATGTTAACATTCAGATTATGCGAACATTTACCAAGCTTCGTGAAGCGCTTCTTGATAACAAAGATATCAGAAGGGAGTTGGAAGGACTTAAACAGACAACTGAAGAACGTTTTCAAATTGTTTTTGAGACGTTAGATCAAATATTAGCTGTTGAAAATAAACCGAAAAAGAAAATCGGGTATACAGTAAAAGAAAAGATTCGTAAGTATGGTAAGAAAAAATAATACAAGAACCGGAAAAATACAGAACAGCGGTTACTCGGAATGGTTAATATTTCTTTATTTTTATAATATCCTGATTATCCTGTATATCCTGTCAAAAAAATGAAATACACCACCATACGCATAGAAGGCGCAATACTCTCAGCCGATATTTTAGATAAGATCGAGCAAGGAGGTATTGGCGGTCAGCTTGCCAAGGATTTCGGTTTTGATACCAAAACCAAGGTCAAGGATGAGATTGCAAGAGCATGGGCGGATGCCCAGGATTTGTGGAGGATATTCAAAAGGCAGAAAGAAAAAGTTGCTGAACAGGAATACGGAACCACGGAAACAAGAAAATTCTGGATGATCCCCCTGCTCGGATTGTTAGAATATGATGCCCAGCTTTCAAAGGCGGAAACCGTTCACGGCAAATCCTATGCGGTCAGTCACCGGACTTCCAATCTGGACGGGTTTCCTGTTCATATTGTCGGTTTTAATGATAGCCTGGATAAAAAAAGAACAAACAGCGGTCCCAGGATGTCGCCCCATGCCCTGCTTCAGGAATATATAAACCTTACCGAACATCTTTATACTATTGTAGCCAACGGCATCCACTTAAGGCTTCTGCGGGACAGCAGCCGACTGATTAAGCTTTCATTTATCGAGTTTGATCTTGAGACCATGATGGAAGAAGAGCATTATGCCGACTTTGCCATCATGTATCGCCTTCTTCATATCAGCCGCATGCCTGTGAAAATGGATCAGGGAGCGGAGAGCCTGATAGAAAAGTATCATCAGGATGCCCTGGATTCTGGCTCACGGATTCGTGAGGGGCTGAGTAATGCAGTCGAAAGATCGATTCTTTCCCTTGCCAACGGCTTTCTTGAACATGCAGCCAATGAAGATCTCCGGAAAAAGATTGATAATGAAGAAATATCAGCATCCAAGTTTTATCAGTACCAGCTTCGTCTTATATACAGGATTTTGTTTTTAATGGTTATTGAGGAAAGGAACCTGATCTTTCCCCACAATGCAGACAAGAACAAGCGGGGAATCTATTATGAATACTACAGCATAAACAGGATAAGGAAGCTGTGTGAAAAACAGTATCTTGCCGACAAGAGATTCAATGACCTGTGGATTGTATTAAAAAATACATTCCATCTATTTGAAAGCGAATCCAAAGGCAAACACTTGGGAATCAAGCCTTTAGCCGGCGACCTTTTCGGCTATGATGCCATCGGTATATTAAACAATTGCAACCTTGACAATAAGGTTCTTTTAGGGTGTTTAAAAAATTTAAGCGTATTTATCAACAAAAACACCGGCCAGAAAATGCGGATCAATTATGCATCCTTAAATGTGGAAGAATTCGGCTCGGTTTATGAGGGCTTGCTGGAATATGATCCCATATTTTCAAAAGAAAACGGTTCATATCAATTTGGCTTTGTAAAAGGAACCGGCCGTTCCGCATCCGGTTCCCATTATACCCCTGATGAGCTTGTTCAGCCCCTTATCAAGCATTCTCTTGATCACATTATTAAAGACAGGCTGAATTCGTCTGATCAAAACTCAGAAGAGGAAAAGTCCTTATTATCCATCAAGGTTTGCGATGTTGCATGCGGAAGCGGGCATATTCTGCTTAATGCCGCCCGCAGGATCGGAACCGAACTTGCCAAGGTCAGAACAGGCGAGGATCAGCCTTCCCCTGCACCTTTGCGCCAAGCAATCAGGGATGTCATTAAATCCTGTATTTACGGTGTGGACAAGAACCCGCTGGCCGTCGAGCTTTGTAAAGTTGCCCTGTGGCTGGAAGCTCATAATCCCGGTGAGCCTCTGAATTTTCTTGATCATCATATCAAGTGCGGGGATGCTATTGTTGGGCTGGCGCACAAGGAAGAGCTTGAAAATGGAATTGCCAATGAGGCATTTAAAAAGATGCCGGATGACGACAAGGATATCAGGGCTGAGCTGGCAAAGAGAAATAAAACAGAAAGAAAAAGCGCTGAAAAAAGGAAAATTTTCTATGAGCACTCTGAGTTCGGTTCTATAGATAGATCATTTACCGACATATCCAAAGTTTTCGAATCTTTTAATCGGCTTCCTGAAAACTCAATTAAAGAGATTGAAGATAAACGCATAGAATATCAAAAACTGGTTTCAAGAGATAATTGGTGGCGCTTAAAAACTTTAGCAGATATTCAGGTGGCGCAGTTTTTTATTCCAAAAACAGAGGGTAACGCAAAAAAGATAATTACAGATGACACGTATCAGGCACATCTGTCAGGCAGAAAACCGCTGGAAGGATCGGTCGCAGTAGCAAAAGCTATGGGTGTCGCCGCGGAGAAAAGATTTTTTCACTGGTTTCTTGAGTTTCCGGAAGTATTCACTCCCTCTCCTGCGGGAGAGGGCCGGGGTGAGGGCAAAGGCGGGTTTGATTGTATTTTGGGTAATCCGCCATTTCTTGGCGGGCAACGAATAAGCGGGAATTACGGTTCAGATTATTTAAATTGGCTTAAAGCATATTATTCAATTACTGGAAGCTGTGATCTTGTCACATATTTTTTTAGAAGGGTTTATAATGTTATAAAGAAAAATGGATTTCTAAGCTTAATATCTACAAATAGCATATCGCAAGGTGTTGCAAGAGAAGGAGGCTTAGAAGTAATAATAAACAGTAATGGCTCAATAACTTTTGCCGTATCATCAATGAAATGGCCTGGAGTAGCTGCTGTAGAAGTATCTTTAGTAGGCGTCTATAAAGGAAAGTGGAATCTTGCATGTGCTTTAGATAGTAAGAAAGTTCCTTTTATAAGTTCATATCTTGACGATTCTAAATTAACTGCCAGCCCCAAAGTATTGCATCAAAATATGTCTAAATGTTTTATGGGTTCAACAGTTGTTGGTCCAGGATTTATATTGTCAAACATCGAAGCCCAAAATCTACTCGAAAATGATTATAAATACTCTGATGTTATTTTTCCTTATTTAAATGGTCGCGATCTGAACACTAGCTATGATCAATTAGCATCTAGAAAGATTATAAACCTTTTTGATTTTACAATAAATGATGCAAATAAATATAGAGATTGTTTTAATATTGTAGAGCAGAGGGTAAAACCATATAGACTCGAAAAGAACTATAGTAAAAAATCAACGGAACTATGGTGGCAGTATTATCGGCCTACTATTGGCCTTTACAAAAAAACTAAAGATTTAAAACGTGTGATTGTAGTAGCACAAGTCAGTAAAACAATAGCATTCAGTTTTGTTGATAGTAAACAGGTTTTTGATGCCAAACTAATAGTTTTTACTCTTGAAGAATATAGGTACTTTTCAGTCTTGCAATCAAATTTTCATTATAATTGGGCTTGGAAGTATTGCACTACTATGAAAAGTGATTTAAGTTATGGAATTGAGCGTATTTTTGAAACTTATCCCTTCCCGCAAAATCTATCCGAAAAAGATAAGGATGAAATAGAAATAATTGGTTCTGAATATCATGTAGATCGTCAACAACTTATGTACAAAATAAAATTAGGTTTAACAAAAATATATAATCTATTCCATGAAAAAGAGCTTTCTACTGATGATGTAATAAAGGCATGCAAATGTTCTCAAGATATTTGTGAAGAATCATATAGAGAAATCATAAAACTTCGTGAAATGCAAAAACAGTTGGATGAAACGGTTCTAAAGGCTTACGGTTGGCAGGATATAGATCTGGCCCATGATTTCTATGAAGTTGATTATCTGCCGGAAAGCGACCGTGTGCGATATACAATATCACCTGATGCCAGAAAAGAAGTCCTAAAGCGCCTGTTAAAACTAAACCACGAAATCCATGAGCAGGAAGTCAAAGCCGGTCTGCACATAAAAGGAAAAGCTAAAAAGAAACAAAAAGCCGATGCATCAGAACAAATGAAGTTGTTTTAAAAAACACATAAAAAAATCAAGGATTTAAATTAAGAAATCAACGGCCTGGAAAAATTATCATGTCAATCCTGTATATCCTGTCAAAAAATGTAGGTATCTTTATCATATGATGTTATACAGTCCCTGTATAACGCTACAAAATTATAGTTATCCAGATAGGAAATTACAAAAAAACAACATTTACTCGTCAAATGCTTTTAAATTTGATATTAGACGAAAACTATATACTAACTGGTTATGGCTGCAAGGTCGATAGTGAAGACACTGCGTGAGAAGTAGACCGGGCGGCCCTCCAAATTACCGTCAAACGCACAGAGGCATGTATGAACGAATACGACAAGTACCCCCGCGGGTCTGAATGGAATAAGTGGGACTTGCACGTGCATTCATCGGCATCTTTTCATTGGAACGGTGGGAAAAGACTGTTCGAAATGTCACCGAACGAGAAAGCGACTGCGCTCCAATCAATGTACGACGCAATCGTCAAATCTGAACCGGTCGCCTTTGCAATTATGGACTATTGGACCTTCGATGGGTACCTTGAATTTCGTCGATTTGT
>JAFCZU010000273.1 GCA_019314185.1 Deltaproteobacteria bacterium
AACTGACCCTGCATATTCAGGATGAGGTTAATGTTACCCGCAAGACCGGCAATATATTTTTAACCAATATCCACCGTGTCTATTCCGGCAACGATGTGGAGCCGTCCGCCGATGATGAAGATACAATGGATTATTTTCTGGGCAGGCATCCCACGGGCGCTACCACGGATTCCAAAATCGATGTTGGGGATATTGTTCGCGACATTGATGAACTGGTGGTGCTGAATGACGAGGCACACCATATTCATGATCCCAAAATGGCATGGTTCAAGTCGATTGAGGATATTCACAACCGGCTGAAACACAAAGATAAGTTTCTCTCCCTGCAAGTGGACATGACCGCTACACCCAAACACAACAATGGCGCAATCTTTGTGCAGACTGTTTCAGATTACCCTCTGGTGGAGGCTATTTCACAGAATGTGGTCAAACATCCGGTGCTACCGGATTTGGCGAGCCGGGCGAAACTCTCTGAACGGCAAAGTTCGAAATACACGGAAAGATATGCCGATTACCTGAATCTGGGTATTGAGGAGTGGCGCAAGGCTTATGCGGAGCATGAAAAACTGGACAAAAAGACTATTCTCTTTGTGATGACGGACGACACTAAAAACTGTGATGATGTGGCTGAATATCTGAAAGCGACCTATCCTGATTTTAAAGACGCGGTGCTGGTGATTCATACTAAAAACAACGGTGAGATCAGTGAGGCGGCAAGCGGCAAGAAGAAGGAGGATCTGGAAAAGCTGCGCAAACAGTCCAATGAGATTGATAGCTGGGACAGCCCTTTTAAGGCCATTGTTTCGGTAATGATGCTCAAAGAGGGGTGGGATGTGAAAAACGTGACCACTATCGTGGGATTGCGTCCCTATTCTGCCAAAAGTAATATTTTACCGGAGCAGACCCTGGGCCGGGGCTTGCGAAAAATGTATCCCGGCTATGATGTGGAGGAATACGTCAGCGTTGTGGGAACCGATGCTTTTATGGATTTTGTGGAGTCTATTCAGTCTGAAGGTGTTGAGCTTGAGCGCAAGGCAATGGGTGAAGGCACCAAGCCAAAAACGCCTATTATCGTTGAAATTGATAATGAAAACACAAAAAAGGATATCGACAATCTTAATATCGAGATTCCGGTATTAACGCCGAGGGTGTACCGGGAGTACAAAAATCTCAGCAGTCTGGATGTTGGACATTTTGGCCATAAAAAAGTAGCTTACAAAACTTTCAGTATCGAAGAGCAGCGCGAGATTGTATTTAAGGATATAACTACCGGCGAGATAAGTCATACAACCATCTTGGATTCAGGTGCAGTTACCGACTATCGCTCTGTAGTGGGATATTTCACCCGGGTTATTATGAAGGATTTAAGAC
Source organism: Deltaproteobacteria bacterium (assembly GCA_019314185.1). The sequence continues at coordinate 1,372 of JAFCZU010000273.1, forward strand.
TGGTCAGCGGCTACGATGTGCTGTACGGGAAAGTAAAATATTTTATTCAGGATGAATTGTTTGAAAAACCGGTTGACCTTGACAGTCTGAACACCTTGCGGAATCTGTCTGAACTTGAAGCCGGCAAAACTCTGGTGGAAACATTTAAAAAGCAGATTAACGCCTTGACTGTGCAGGACAGGGGAGACGCAAAAATCTATGATACGATTAAGTTGAGGAAGACACGCCCGTTTGTCGTTAAAGAGCAGGGATATATCATACCGAAGAAAAGTATTTTTAATAAAATCATCGGCGACAGTAATCTGGGATTACAGTTTGCCGCATTTTTTGAAGACTGTGACGACATCATTTCCTATGTGAAAAATTATATGGCCGTTCACTTCAAGATTGATTACGTAAATGCAAAGGGTGATATATCCAACTATTACCCGGATTTTATTGTCAAGAAATCAGCAAAAGAAGTCTTTATTGTTGAAACCAAAGGGCTGGAAGACCTTGATGTGCCTCTGAAAATGGAAAGGTTGAAACAGTGGTGTGAAGATATTAATTCAGCACAATCAGATGTTAAATACGACTATGTTTTTGTTGATGAAGAAAGTTTCGAAAAGTTCAAGCCAGAAAGTTTTGAGGAATTGGTCGTAAATTTTACAAAGTATAAAAACTGTAAACTATAAATTGAGGCAACATGAGTGAATATCAATATTATGAATTTCAAGCCATTGATAAGCCGTTAGACAAAAAGGACATTCAAGCGCTCGAAAATTTATCTTCAAGAGCACGGATCACTCCAACAAGTTTTGTGAATGAATATAACTGGGGTGATTTTAGAGGTAATCCACTAAAATTGATGGAAAAATATTTCGATGCATTTCTTTATGTTGCCAATTGGGGGACACATAGGCTCATGTTAAGGGTTCCGCGAAGATTGATCAATGTAGATTTGATCAAAGAATATTGTATTGGTGGAAGCGCAGCGGTTTATGAAAAAGGGGAATATTTGATTCTTGAATTTACTTCCGAAACAGATGATTATGAGTGGGAGGAGGGCGAAGGCGGGCTTTCATCGTTGATTTCTTTACGTTCAGATATCATTAGCGGAGATTGCCGTTGCTTGTATCTTGCCTGGCTTTATTGTCTTCAGATGGATGAAATTGATGAAGAGGAGCTTGAGCCACCTGTTCCGCCGAATTTAGGTGATTTAAATGCGCCGCTTAAAAGTTTTGTTGACTTTATGCGGATCGACACCGACTTTATTGTTGTTGCCGCAGAAAATAGCTCTTTCAAAGACGGGCAGGCTGAACATCAGAATGAGTTGAGAGCCTGGATCAACAATCTTCCTGAAAAAGAAAAAGATGAAATATTGTTCCGTATGGTCAAAGGCCATGATCCTCATCTTGGAATTGAATTAATGCAGCGATTTCAACAGACAGCCTCGGTTGAAGATAGTTATACAACTGGAGAAAAGCTTCGCACAGTTGAAGATCTGATGACAAAAGCAGAGGCATACGCCGCCGAAAGAAAACGTCGAATCGCTGAACAAAAGGCTGAAGAGCGGGCTCGAAAGAAACTGCACGAGGCGATTGCCCGTAAAAAATACCTGAAGGATCTTGCCAAACGTGAAGATAAGGTCTGGAGAAAAATAAATGATCTCATTAAAACAAAACGGCAGACCAATTATGATGAAGCGGTTAAATTACTTCTCGATTTGCGCGATCTCAGCAAAAAGATTAATAACGAGACGATATTTGAAGATAAAATGAGAAGTATTTACGAAAAACACAGCCGAAAACCAAGCCTTATAAGACGTTTGAAAAATGCGGGCTTGGCTGGCTAATGATGGCGCTGTTTCTCGTTAATCGTTAGTTGAATTGTCAGTCAACAATATCTATTTTATTGTCTTTACACCATTTTCTTAGAGCTTCCGATTGTCTTCTGTTTTCGTAATCATGCCATTGATCTAAAAAACCTTTTTGTTCAAGCAGCGCTTTGAATCTGGAATAGGCTCCCTTTTTTCTAAATATTTTTTCAACCTTAACTATTTCTTCCGGGATGTACTCAGATACAAACTTGGAAACAAGATTTTTACCTAAATCCAATTCATTTTTATGAGGGATTTCAATGTATTTGTCTGATTCGTCAACATCATCAGGCAGATCATCAGAATCTCCCATCTCTGATATATAATATATTTCCCCTGTTTCTTTGCAGAGTATGGCCTGATTTTCAGACATGCTGCCCATACCGGTAAATAAAAACGCATTTTCTATGTCGTCAAATCTGATTTTCATTTTATTTCCTTTGTTTGCTAACGGGCTCCACCAGAGCCCCTACTATATATCCTGCGACAAGTGACCCCGTGATTGTAAATACCGTAAGTATAGCCACATATAAGCATCCAAAATACGAAATCATTATTGGCAGAAGAAACGGCTTGACAGCTCTGCTGTTCAGGAAAACGGCAATGGATGAATTTCCAGCGCCCTGGGTCTTTAATTCCTTGAGCATCGGATACCAGGCATAGATGGGTCCTGTCGAAATAATTCCTGCCGTCATTGATAGTACGAGTCCCTTAATGCCGGCTTTTTTCCCCAGAAAACGCGCAATATATGCCGGTTTTAAAAAAATATTCAGAACTATCATAAGAATAAAAACAAGGGATAGCGGGATAATTATATTAGAAAAAATAATGCCGCTGCTTTTAAGAGCCAGGAAAGCTCTGTCAGGCATAAATGCAAAAATAATTCCATATACTGCAATTACGGAAGCCGGGAAATAGATCATCCGCATGACACTTTTTTTACGTGTAGTTCTATTTGACATGTTTATACACCAATAATATTAATAACCGCTACAGTAAGAATTGCTATAATCAGAGACAAAGCAAAAGAGACTTTATTTCTAACAAAAGCAAATCTTCTGCCCAGAGCTGCAATCTCGGCTGGCAACTGTACTATTCCTACCGTAACCCATGAAATGATTAAGGCGGTTACCGCAAACAGACTGATTCCATATCCCAGCAATTCTCCACCGATGATATAACTGTTGATGGGATTGCCGGCAAAAATACTTCCCAGACATGCCCCCAGCAGAGTATCTTTTACAATATTGCCTGAAAAAACAGAGGATAGGAGCTCTTTTGACATAAATGAGCTGAATAGTCCGATGAGAAGCACCACACCGGTTAATACAGGCAGAAGCCTGATAATCTGATTGGCGGAATTTTTAAAAGCACGAACCAGAGCTGTCTTATCAATCTTAACGCCTGCCTCAAGGCCGGATTTCACTCCAGGCTGTCGCTGCAATTTGCCTTTTTTGTACATC
>JAFCZU010000274.1 GCA_019314185.1 Deltaproteobacteria bacterium
ACGGTTCATTACATGATACCATGCTCCGGGATATTCTATTCTAAGTGGACGTGACATGTTGCAATATATAGCATTTTATCTTCCATGGGTCAACAGTAGACTTGACCCCATTTCTTTACTTCCAGCCTTTTTCCTCATACCGCAGGATTTGTTACTGTAATAACCGCCCGTAATAGCACACCATCTGTTCTCCCCTATTGGGGATGTGGGTGGTAAGTAGTGCAAGCCAGTCCAATGCGTCAAATAAAAACTCGAATCAACTACCAAAAACCACAAAACCCAGCTCACACTCTACGTGAAACGGGGTCCTGGATTCGGTTCATGGTGTCCTTACAGTTAGGGTTAATTACATTATGAATGTTAGAAGTCCTTTAATTTGCTAGCGCTACCTTTTCCTTCTAAAGCGTTTCTTAATGCGTCTCTCGTTGAATAAAAGGAGCTGACTATTTGCTGATAGCCACTTCTTGAAGGCCATGGCCATCCTTTACACGAACTATAGGATGGAACCCCTTCAATGATTTCAAATTGGAGCCTGGCTTTGTTGTCTTTAGCTGCAAACCTTACATGATAATCTGTACAGCATCTACTGCCCACAAGGCTCCACGAGGCTGTGCCTCGACCAATAATTGTCCCGTCTTTTTCATCCATGATTCTAAAAACAGCGCGGCTATCACCATAAGATTCTGCAAAATAATCCCTCGCATTCCTCCATAACTCCGACTTGGACTTGTTTTCAATAACGTAATCAAACGTAAATTCTCGTTGTGCGTTTCTATCTGCAAACTCCAGTCCTGCACACCCACTCAGAAATAACACAGCGCCCACTGAAATAAATATTAGTTTCTTAACAGTTTGGTACTTACCCATCATTTCATACCTCTTTTTTTTTACCTCGTATAGAGTGTTGTTGGCTCTATCAGCGAGGAGTCTGATAACGCCTAACATTATATCCTGAATCTCTCTAATTATCGATAAGAACTTCCTTTTTTGAAGACAGGATATAGCAAAAAAGGGGTTGTGTGTAAAGGATTAATGCGGCACTACATATTTGAAGGCTTGGCAGTGGAGGCGAGTTGCGGGCAGACGAAGATCGTTGAGGGGCGCAGATACTATTGTGTGAACTCACAAAAAATCGAGGCCACGTAAAGATATCACAGCGGGCTGTGTTCGAGAATCAGGGCACGTCCGCAAAGGTGTCCAAATGATATCGAAATTCAAACGCTCAGAAATCAGGGTGCGGATTCCTTGCCAACTGCATAACTTAAGATTCAGATGATTCTAATACAGATAGGGTTTGTATATCACAATTTTTAAAGTGTTTCAATTTGTTACGTGATAGCAGTTATGTGAATTAAGGGCAGGGCCATTTCTGCCCCTGCCTTTTGTGTTTAATGAATCTATTATGACAAAACAAAGCTTCTACTTACACCCTACCGTATTGATGGAGTCAATCCCCTCGATTGCTTGGCCGTCAAGGGTCTTTCCCGTCAAGGTTGCCTCTGTGTCTCCGTATTGGATGCCAGTATCCTGAGTGTTGAAGTGGAGTACAAGATCAGAATCACCATCCCCATCGGCATCCTTAATGTTTCCTTTCCCATGAGCTTCTGTGGCTCCGTTTGGTCCAAACTCAACACTCAATGGGTCCACGGTAGTGGCATCAAAGGTATCGGTAGTTAGAATAGCTACTGGGATTACCCCTTTATTACGGGGATTAATGCTATTGGGATCACTGCCAGGCTTGATGTCAACTGGCACAAGAATCTGCTGCTTGAAGTCAACTTGATAGGGACGGTAATTATACTTGGTGACTGTGACGGCGATGCTTCCGGCAATCGATAAAGGCGACAGCTGGAACTGGCATTCTCCGTTTGCGTCCGTATAATCGGTTAGATACACATTCTCATCCGATTTCATCAAACACACGAGGGCGCCTGCGACCGGATCGCCGTCGTCCTCAACCGTGATGCTCAGCGTCGTAGCAATATCGGGTTCAACCATTTGGGGATAGACCATTACATCCAAGGTACCTGGCATGTGATTGAATAGCGGAACCATCGGATCACCGACAAGATTCCACATAATTGCGTGATATTCACACCAGCTTGTAGCCGGGTCGATGGGATAGTCCACCCAGTTCTCAATCATACGTATCTTGGCTTCTGAAAAAGCCCGTCCCAGGTTGTGGTGGTGGTAATCTTGTGAATCTTCCCACATTTCTTCATGATAGTACCGGGCATGCCAAACTCCTCGGTCTCCACCTGCAATAATGCTTGATCCTATCCAAGCGAGACCCCCACCGTTTGGAAGATTTACCCACTTGGCCGCTAAGATAGTTGGGTCAATAAGCCCAATTGGTGCGCTGGTGCAAGCCCACGCATAGAAACTGCCGTTGAATCTCGGTACATTGATGATCTGTTCTATGTGATTGCCGGTGAAACCCGTAGTGTTAGTAGAGAGTCCCCATGGATTTCCATGACTACAACTCCATACGAAATTAAAGGGTACATCCAAGTCGGATCCACCTGTCATGAAGCTTATGATATTCTCTGGAGTGCTCTGGCCGTCTGCATCCGTGCCATCTGCAATTAGTGTTCTTGTGTTGGGCCTGAGATAATCTAGAATGGCAGGATCTACAAAATCAATATAACCGATGCGCCCACCCTCGTCGGCAGCGTGAAATAGGAAGGTCTTATGGTAATCCATGGCCGGAACATCCCGTTCATAAGTTAGGATCTTATTGATGACATCTCCGGCCTGGTTTTCATCAGCTACCAGCAATCTTCCCACATTCACTCTTGGCAAAAGCGCATTAATGGAGCATCCAACCGGGGGATTATACGTTATGTGCGGCGTCGGGGATTTTGGACCTTCGTACACTACCCACTCTTCGCTTCCAACTGTGCAGTTGGAATAGTACAAATCTGTCGCTGCTTCACCATTATGCAAGTCATCATAGTGATAGATATAAGAATAGCGGATAGGGACCAGATCTGAGTTCCCTCCCAGGAGCACGTGTTGCGTACCCCGGTTCGTATAGGAGTCATAGATGAAGTTCTTGATCTTTTCCTGGATATCCGCCCCGATGCAATTGGATTCAATCCAGGGCACTGTGAATATTTCCGTCGGTATGCCTTTCTTGATCCGCCAGTCAGCCAACGGCATAAAGGCCTCCGCCATGGTCGTGTCTGAAGTAATGATAATGTAATCACTGGGATCGGATCTATTATTGACCCGTGCCTGCCTAAGATTCAGCGGTTTAACTTCCACGCCGTTGTTCAAGATGATCTTCGGCGATACCCTGTACGCCTCCGCGTCCTCCGGATTGATCACGGTTTCTTTTACCAGAAGATCCCAGGACTTTTGCGATGTTTTCGACCTTGATCTTATCTTAGGAATATCTGGTCCTCCCTCCGCCAGCGTCAGCGTGAACGTGATCGACTTGTACAGCTGCAGTTCTCCGCTTTGTGGAACATACTGCAATGGGAAGACCAGTAAGTGGGCGACCTCGTAGCTGCCACCAATGTAGCTTTCTCCTACACAGATCAGCAAATCCCCAGGGTACACTCTGGTCTGTCCATATACCACCGGATCAGGCTCTGCAAAAGGAGGAGGAGGTAGGAAGTCGGCCTTGAATTCCTGGGCGGGATAGATGGTGAAGCTTCCTTCCAGCTTCATCTCAGAGGTTGCATCTATTTTAATGCCAGTTACTTCCGAGCCCGGAGGGATGAGTACCCGCAGAGACTTTGTCGGAAGTTTAGGCTTGCCAACATCGGTCAGATAAGCACCATCTTTCAGGAGCACCAAATCGTATCCATCAACCTTAGAGATAAGCAAGTCCTCTTCCGTAAATGTTAAGGTGTGAGTGGCCGCGTATAGTGGTGCAACCAACAAGCTCAACACCATCACCGCTGCCAACACGAATGGCTTTCTCCACATGGACCTCATCATGTACATCCTCCTTTTGTTTTGTATAGTACGTCTGGTCCCAAATACGACCCCGTATCCACATATCGACTTAACAGGAGCCTTGTCCTCCAGTTGCTTTTTAACACTGATGCTTCTTTTCATCTTCGCGCTCCTCCTTTTACTCCACATGTCCTACTTAAATGTTGCGCTAAATTTAAGGCAATTGCTGTCATACGTTATAAGATAAAGGTTTGCAGGCATTCTGTCATGTAAAAACCTACGACTACAATGTTTGATTAAAGAAATTCGTTTAAGTCCTTATTGTATAAGGTTTTACAGCTTTTACAATTTTTGGAAAATATAGTTTATTTAAGATATTCTATGTTTAATATAATGCCATAATTACAGATAGTTATTTGATATTATTTATTCAAAGCCACTATTTTGAGGTTCTTATAGTTGATTTATCTATTAAAATCCTTATACTATAAGACTTTAAGGCAAATCAAAATTATTTAGCGCAACATTTAAGTCCTACGTTAGAGTATTTGTTATTACTCTTTTTCCGTAAATAAGGTAGGCACATTTTGAGGGGATTCTCCATGGGTATGACCTCTTTAATGAGGTTTAAATGGAATGCGGCAAGAACCTCTTTACTTAAATGTAAGCAAGAATCATGCCAAATTAGATAGTTATCGTACAATGATATAGATATTAAATGGTTATATCAATTTAGGGCGAGGATAGCTGTACAAATTCATGGAAAAAACTATGTAATAGTTATGTGCCACATTGTGGTGATATTTGATGTGGTGTTTCGATAGAAGGGAAAGATGTGTTTGATTCAAGATAACTTGCCATTATCTATGACTGCCCATTAGGCGATTTTGTCCCAGATTTGTAATGAATATCATAAGTATTCCTTACCGGACATAACCAGTCTGTGATTCTTGCAATCGGAGGTGGTAGCCACAACAAAGTCGCCATCTGTGGGGACAATCATCTCGCAAAACTTCAAGGTCATAGGTCTATGATCTTTTCCATTTGAGTTTCCAGAGGTTCTAATTCTTCCTCCCGTCCGAATTTTCGAAACTGCTCTCGGAGCTTTTCAATCTTCTCTTTGAGCCGGGGCAACAATTCTTTCTGTATCTTTTCTCGCACCGATTTGCTCGATCGCTTCATTTCTTCTGCCAGACGCTCCAAT
>JAFCZU010000692.1 GCA_019314185.1 Deltaproteobacteria bacterium
GGTCAACAAACTGAACAGATAGCCTGCCCGCAGGGCTTGGCTTTTTTCCTGATCATTCGTCCTGATCAAGGAAAAATCAACAAAAAACCCCTTGGCGAAAAAACTTAGCGCCTTAGCGCCTTAGCGGTTCAAAAACAAAACAGATGAAAGACATCGAAGAAATCGGAAGAAATATCGTACATTCCGCCATTACAGTACACAAAGCCTTGGGGCCTGGCCTTCTCGAATCCGTATATCAGAAATGTTTGGCCTACGAAATTGAGAAAGTGGGATTAACAGTGGACTGTGAAGTCCCGCTCCCAGTCAAGTATGAATCCGTTACAATAGATGCAGGCTTTCGAATCGATATGATAGTCCAGAATTTGATAATCATAGAAAACAAGACCGTTGATAAAATAGCTCCGATACACGAAGCCCAGCTCTTAACTTATCTTAAACTTACCAATCTTAAACTCGGCTTCCTTCTGAACTGGAATGTACCATTGATGAAGGACGGCATAAAACGAATGGTAAACAACCTGAACAGATAGTCTGCCCGTCAGGGCATTGCGTTTTTTATGATCATCCGTTCTGATCAGGAAAAATCAACAAAGAAAACCTTTGCGTCCTTCGCGCCTTTGCGGTTCAAAAAATCGTACTGAGGAGAACTCTGCGAGAGAAAAGTAGGAAGATCGTATTGGGATTAGATAACTCGAATTTGTCAAGAATATTATAATCAAGGTTTGACCCCAGATTTATCAAACAAACCAGACAAACACGAGAAGAAACTTATAAACTAATGAACGTCCCCAACTCCTGTAACAGCTGGAAGGTGTGCAGAAAAAGGCAGGAAACTGCTTGACAGCTATGAAGGAATGTGGAAAATACTGGAATAATGCAGTTAAGTAGCAACGTCCCCCATTAGTCCCCCATTACTTTAAACTAATGAGCGTCCCCAATCCTAAACTAAGAACGAAAGCCGCTCGGATAAAACTTGTTGATTTTTATGGCTGGATGTATTTTTAAGAAGAAGGACAAATAAAAGGAGGTTAAGAAGATGCTTGCTCAACAAAACATCACTCTTGAAAACATTTATAAAATGGTAGTTGATTTAAAACGTGACGTGGCTCTGATAAAGAAAAGTTTTATGGAAGAGCCTGAGTTGCGTGATGAATTTATCTTACGGATGAGAGATATTGACTTCGAAAAAGAATTCATGGTCGAAGACTTCAGCAAAAGATATGAATTAAATGTATAAACTTGCAATCAAGGAAAATCTTGACAGGAAATTTAAAAAGCTCAAGAAAAAAGACAGGGAATTACTTGTGCTGATAGATAGAAAAGTGCAAGAGATACTTGTTAATCCTTACCGTTTCAAGCCCTTAAGAAAGCCTTTACAAAACAAGCGAAGGGTGCACGTAGGTGGGTCTTTTGTGTTGATTTATGAAATCAACAAAGATGAAAAAATAGTAACGCTACTTAATCTTGATCACCATGACAATATTTATAAAACATAGGGGTTTCTTGATGGATAAGTTAACAAGTAACCAGCGCCCACCTGCTCTTCCGATAGCCTGCCCGCAGGGCTTGGCTTTTTTCCTGATCATTCGTCCTGATCAAGGAAAAATCAACAAAAAACCCCTTGGCGAAAAAACTTAGCGCCATCGCGCCTTAGCGGTTCAAGAATTTTTATCTCTTATAGAAATGAGAATGCAGTTAAGTAGCAACGTCCCTCATTACTGGCCGTTCAATTATAAGGTCAGAAGGTAACACAACGTCCCCCATTACAACGTCCCCCGTCACCGAAACGAATGGTATAAACAACCTGAACAGATAGTCTGCCCGTCAGGGCATTGCGTTTTTCATGATCATCCGTTCTGATCAGGAAAAATCAACAAAAAAAACCTTTGCGTCCTTCGCGCCTTTGCGGTTCAAAAAATCGTACTGTCGTATTGGGATTAGATAACTCGAATTTGTCAAGAATGAAAACCTGATCCCTATGCTTTTCCTTATTATTATTATAATAATCAAGGTTTGACCCCAGATTTATCACGGCCCTACCCCGCTCAGCAAGGTCATGCGGAGGCTTATGACCGGATATGCCGTCACGTTTAACAAAAGACACAAACGCAGCGGCCATCTCTTTCAGAATCGATATAAATCTGTGGTTTGTGAAGAAGATCCGTATCTCTTGGAACTGATTCGATACATCCATCTGAATCCACTGAGAGCAAAAATGGTCGAAGATCTGAAGGCCCTCGATAAATATCCGTGGACAGGTCATAGCGTTTTATTGGGAAAT
>JAFCZU010000693.1 GCA_019314185.1 Deltaproteobacteria bacterium
GACCGGATCTCAAAGGGTGATATCCCCGAGCCGATCACCGATGATTACAACGGCGATTTCAACGAGATCAAGAACAACCTGAACGCTTGCATCGATGTTATGAACGGACTCCTGGAAGAGACCGACAACCTTATCCAGGCCACCAAAGACGGCAAGCTCGATACCAGAGGTGATGCTGAAAAGTTTGCAGGCGGCTGGGGTAATCTGGTGGGCGGTGTCAACCAGTTGATCGACGCTTTTGTCGGGCCGATCAATGTCACCGCCGAGTATGTGGATCGGATCTCAAAGGGTGATATTCCCGAGAAGATTACCGATGATTACAAGGGTGATTTCAACGAGATCAAGAACAACCTCAACCAGTGCATTGATGCGTTGAAGGCCTTGATTGAAGAAGACGGAGGAGTAGCGCTTGAAGCTTCGGCAAACAAGAATCTCACCGTAAGGCTGAAACGAGAATACAATGGTGCATATGCAAAAATGAAGGACAACATCAACGAAATGTTAGATAGCATGAGCGATGCACTTGGCCAGGCAGGCATAGCATCCGAACAGGTAGGGTCTGCATCCGGTCAGGTGTCATCATCGAGTCAGGCCCTGGCTGAAGGCTCTTCAGAACAGGCTGCATCGTTGGAGGAGACAGCATCGTCCCTGGAAGAAATGGCCTCCATGGTGAATCAGAACTCCGCCAATGCCAACCAGGCCAACACCCTTATGAAGGACGCCAACCAGGTAGTTGATAAGGCCAAAGGATCCATGGGTGAAGTGAACAAGGCAATGGAAGACATCTCTCAAGCAAGCCAGGAAACGCAAAAAATCATCAAGACCATTGATGAAATCGCTTTCCAGACCAACCTGCTGGCATTGAATGCCGCTGTTGAGGCAGCAAGGGCAGGTGAGGCAGGAGCAGGTTTTGCCGTGGTGGCGGAAGAGGTGAGGAACCTTGCCATGCGCTCGGCCGAAGCTGCTAAAAGTACGGCTGATCTGATCGAAGGCACGGTCAAGAAGGTGGATAACGGTGCAGGCCTTGTAAAAACCACAGATGAGGCCTTTGGAGAAATAGTCACCGCTACGGCCAAGGTGGGTGAGCTTGTCAGCGAAATCTCAGCGGCCTCGGATGAGCAGTCCAAGGGGATTGAAGAGGTGAACAAGGCTGTAGCTGAAATGGACAAGGTGACCCAGCAGAATGCGGCAACCGCAGAGGAAACAGCCTCTGCATCTGAGGAGTTGAGCGCCCAGGCCAATGAACTGGACAGCATGCTGGCAGCGTTTGAACAAATGTCAGCTCTAAAACAGCCGGCAGGCAACATCGCACAAGCACAAGCGCCGGCTGCAAAACCGGCATCTCCTGAAGCTGTCATCCCGATGGATGATGACGAAGCGTCGGAAGGCGACTTTAAAAGCTTCTAGTTTAGTAGTTTAATAGTTGAGTAGTTGAGTGTTGAGGAGTTGGTAGAAATTCGGTGGAGAATCAATTGTCTTGATTTCACCACCGAATTTCAACCGAACTTCAACAAAGCGAATTTAACTGGGGCGGTTAACTAAAACCGGGAATTAAAAAATGAAATGAATGCCACCACGAATAAACACGAATGAACAAGAATTTAAAAAAAATATTTATGTCCATTTGCGTCTATTTGCGGTTAATTCTCATTTTAGGCATTTTAGGCATTTGAAAAGACTATGGCATTTACATTTTTCTTCAGAGATCTTCCGACCCTTGATGGGATCAGGGATCATGTAATACCGGATCTTAAAAATAACCAGCATATTGATATCTGGGATGCAGGGTGTGCCATGGGGCCGGAGCCTTATTCGGTGGCCATTATTTTTAAAGAAAATCTGAGTTTTTACCAGTTTAAAAAGGTGAGAATTTTTGCCACGGATCTTGATGAAGAAAGCCATGACTTTGGTAAAATTTTAAAGGAAGGCATTTATCCTGAAGATACAGTAAAGAGAATACCCAAAAAAATTTTTAAGAAATATTTTTCTTCGAATAACAAACCCGGCTATTTCAAAATATCAGACGAAATCATGCAACGGGTATCTTTTCAAAAGCATGATCTGCGCTCGTTGACACCGATACGGGACAATTTCGGGTTGATCATCTGCAAAAATGTTCTTCTCCATTTTTCGGAGGCCGAACGTATAAAAGTAATAAGAATGTTCCACAAGGCACTTGCCTCAGGTGGTTTTTTTGCAACGGAACAGACCCAGAAAATGCCGAAAAAATCAGCTCATCTTTTTAAACAAGTAAAACCGAATATACAGCTTTTTCAGAAGACTTAAGTGCTGGGATCAGGGTTCAGGAAATAATAATTAATAATCAATGGTTAACAATTAGAGCCTGTTCAATACTTATTTAAATTAATAATAACAAGATGTTAAATGGGGTCCAAATCTGTAGTTACCCCCAACTTATTGCGTTTGCGAGTAGAGATTTCTATTAAAGCCA
>JAFCZU010000035.1 GCA_019314185.1 Deltaproteobacteria bacterium
TTATCCCCACAAGGATGATGCCGCCTTTTTTTGTAAACTTGATTGCGTTGTCTATTAGATTTTTGATGATTTGCTGGAGCCTCAGCGAGTCGCCGATCAAAGCCTTTGGCGTTTCCAGATCGAGATCAACAAGAAGTTCGATATTTTTCTCGGCGCTCTTTTTGATGAATATGTCCGTCACTCTATCCAGCACAACGTCAAGCATAAAAGGCCGCAATTCCAGCTCAATCCTGCCAGCTTCAACCTTTGAAAAATCAAGAATATCATTAATCAGTTCCAATAAAGAATAGCCTGAAGATTGTATGATCTCGAGATAATGCTTTACCCTGGAAGGCAAATCCTCACTCAGCGCCAGGTCGGCGGCGGCAATTACTCCGTTCATCGGAGTCCTGATTTCATGACTCATGTTGGCAAGAAAAGCGCTCTTGGCTTTAGTAGCCAATTGCGCCGCTTTTGTTGCTTCTATAAGGTCTTTCTCTGTATGCTCACGCATAGAGACCTCTTCCTCTAATCTGATACGAGAAGCTGAAAGATCCCGGTTTAAATGCAGTATTGCTACAATAAAGCCCGACATAACTACAAATATTATTGCTGCGGATAAAAACCAGTACCAATAATTTTTAACAACATCTATCATAGTTATTTTACCAAAATCTTTGTAAGGCCCGACTTTCAGATATTTTAAACACTCATGCACAGGCTGGTAGCTCAAAGGTATTGTCCATCCGCCGCATTTTGCCGCTATGGCCGCAGGTAAATTCGCGGACATCTCAAGAAGTGCTATTGTCACCTTTTTTGCCAATGCATCAGAAGTGTGTTTGAGTTCCGCCATAGGCCATTCAGGATATCCTCTCGTTGAGTGAGGAAATGGCGGATAATTCGCAAGTGCCTCGCCGTGTTCATGAATCACATAAAAATTTTGGATATCGATCTTACCTTCAATATCCATTCTCATAAATGTATCGGCCCTTACTGTTCCAGCATCTGCCTTGCCGTCTCTGACCGCATAAACAACAGCATCTTGTGTACCGCCAAATTTAAGATCTTTGAAATCGCTATACGGATCAATACCTTTTTCTTTCAATTCCCGCCATGCCATCCTCCAGCCCCCAAAAGAACCTTCTGCTGTAGCTATGAAGATTTTTCCTTTTAAATCATTAAGCTGCCGAATGTCGCTCCGATCCGCCCTGCTGAAAATCACCCCCCAGTATTTGGTATAAAAGTCATCGAAACACCAGTTTTTCAATGTAGCAATACGGTTTACTCCATACATCTGTTCCAGTTCTATATAAAAGGATGAATTAGCGAGGATAAAATCAACTTCTCCTTTTTCAACAGAAAAATAAATCTGCTCGTGATCAAGCGGTACAATTACAAAAGACTTGCCCGGAATCTTGCCTGACAGGTATTCAGCCGTGGGTGACCATTTTTTAAGACACAGCTCTACGCCTCTTTTTGCGAGAACACCGATCTTTACCTTATTACTCTCATCTTCGGCAAAAGAGATGTCCGCAGCAATAAATGATAACAATATAGCGCCAATTAAAACAGCAACACAGGTTTTTTTGATCATCAATTTTTGCCTCACATTCTCTATTCCTTTCACCAGTCACAACTCAATATCGCCTAAAATTAGCCATTAATCATTAGCTTTTAGCAGTTAGCAGTTAGCACAACAATTTCAATACATTGCTAAAAGTCATTCACCCAATGGGTAAAAACCAAATCGCTGGTAACCACCCGAAATAATAAGAGCTAATCGCTCAACTCAGGTATCATTAACTTTAACGATTCTCAGATATCCGCCAGTTTTCCTGTGTGTTTTAAGGATTCCCATATAATATGGAACAATCTATCCTGATTGATCGGTTTGGAAACGTATCCGTCCATTCCGGCTCTTAGGCACTTCTCCTCATCACCTTCCATAGCATGAGCAGTCATGGCAATGATTGGAAGGGATTTAAATTTCGGGTTTTTCCGAATCGTTTTGGTTGCCTCATATCCATCCATTTCCGGCATTTGAATGTCCATTAGCACGGCGTCAAATCGACCTTTTCGGACAGCTTCGACCGCCTTTTCCCCATTATCGACGATTTTTGCGATAATTCCCGCTCCTTCAAGTATCGCCAATGCTATTTCCTGGTTAGTAAAATTGTCTTCAGCCACAAGAATCCGAATTCCCTGCAGGCGCTTTTTGTAAATAGATGTCTTGGTAATGGTAGGGATTGCCGGTCTTGTGGTTATCAGTGTTTTTTTCCCAAAAACATCCATAATAGCATTAAAAAGCTCTGACTGGTATATCGGTTTTGTAAGAAAAGAGTTAATTTCGACCCTTTCGGCATCCACCTTTTCATCCTCTTTTCCAAGGGCAGTCATCAGTATTATCGGAATGGTCAGCTTCAATTCCATTCTGATTCTTCTTGAAGTCTCGATTCCATCCAGCCCGGGCATTAATGAATCTATCACAACCAGTTCAAATGGTTCTTTACGAGCCTGGTTTTTTTTCAGTATGTTCAGAGATTCCTCTCCAGAGGAAACCGATTCCGCCTGAAAACCGAAAGATTCTAACATTTTTTGCACGATGTCTCTGTTAACCGCACAATTATCTATAACCAGCACATTTAAACCTTTAATATCCGGAGGGATAATTAGTTTTCTTTGCCGTTCAGTGATTTGCCGGCCGAAACTCGCCGTGAAGGTAAAGACACTCCCTTTTCCTAATTCACTTTCGACCCAGATGTTACCATCCAGCATATTGACCAGTTGTTTACAAATACATAGCCCAAGTCCGGTGCCTTCGTATTTCCGCGTAGCGGAAGTGTCGGCCTGGCTGAAAGGTTTAAAGAGTTTGGAGAGGTGTTCAGGAGCTATTCCCACGCCTGTATCTTTTACGAAAAATTTCAGTATTACCTGGTCTAACGATTCTTTTAAAATTTTCACCCCTACAAGAATTACTCCTTCCCTGTCCGTGAATTTAATCGCGTTGTCTATAAGATTTTTAAGAATTTGCTGGAGGCGCAGGGAATCGCCAATCAGAAACCGGGGCGTATCTGGGGCAACATCCACAACGATTTCGATTTTCCTCTCGATAGCCTTGTGTAAAAAAACGTCCATTACGCTACTCAGCACATCGTCTAACCCAAAGGAGCGTTTTTCCAGATGGAGCTTGTCAGCCTCGATCTTTGAAAAATCGAGGATATCGTTAATTATTCCAAGGAGTGAATAGGCCGAGGAGTGAATTATTCTCATATAGTGTTCAACCTTAGGAGAGAGTTCCTCAGAAAGCGCAAGATCAACAGCAGCGATTACCCCATTCATAGGAGTCCTGATTTCGTGGCTCATGTTGGCCAAAAACTCGCTCTTGGCCCGGGTTGCAGCCTCGGCAACTTCCTTGGCCTCTTTTAACTCTTTTTCAACCCGCTTGCTTTCACTTATATCTCTCGCTGCTGCAAAGACCCCTCTAACCTGTCCTTTCTCATAACTATATACTATGGCATTATAAGAGACTTCTGTCTTATCTCTTGTCTTCGATTTCATCATAAGCTCGTAGTCTGTTATTTTCCCTTCCTCAAAAGACCTTTTTACCCCCAAACAAGCTTTTTCCCGATCAGTAAAGTATTCACAAAATCGACTGCCGATCAATTCTTCACGAACGCATCCGGCAAGTTTGATCATCTGTTCATTCACATCGGTAATAATGCCACTTTCGTTGAAGGTAACAAGTGCATCGGGACTGCTCTCTATAAGTCCACGTGTGTAGGCCCTTGCGTCTTCTAATTCTGCAGCCATCCGGTTTGTAGCGTCAATCTCTTCTCGCAATCTGGCATAAGATACTTTAAGTTTTCCGTTTAGTTTTTGAAACACAAAGGTAAAAACAGAGATTATTAAAAACAATAATATGATAAGTAAAATCAGATGCCAGTAGTTTTTCACAACATCTGTCAGGGTTATTTTACCCAAATCCTTATAAGGGCCAACATGGAGATATTTCAAACACTCATGCACCGGCTGGTAGTTCAGGGGTATGGTCCATCCGCCGCATTCTGCTGCTATAGCAGCAGGAGAGTCCGGAGACATTTCGATCAGGGCTATTGCGACTTTTTCAGCTAATTCATCCGGCGTGTGTTTGACTTTTGCCATCGGCCATTCCGGATATGCTCGGGTTGAGTGAGAAAATGGCGCGCAATCCTCGCAGCCACAGTCTTCTCGAACAAGTTCATAGGGCAACACATAAAAGTTTTGAATATCGATCTTTCCTTCAGTATGCATTTTCATGAATGTATCAGCTCTTACTGTTCCGACATCAACCTTGCCGTCTCTAACCGCATAAACAACAACGTCTTGTGTGCCGCCAAATTTAAGATCTTTGAAATCGCTATACGGATCAATACCTCTTTCTTTCAATTCCCGCCATGCCATCCTCCAGCCCCCCAAAGAGCCTTCTGCTGTAGCCATGAAGGTCTTTCCTTTGAGATCATTGAGCTGCCGAATATCGCTTCGATCCGTCTTACAGAAAATCACTCCACAAAATTTTGTACAAAAATTATCGAAACATCGATTTTTAAATGTAGCAATACGGTTTGCCCCATACCAGTGTTCAAGCTCCACATAAAAAGATGAGTTAGCCAGAATAAAATCGACTTCTCCTTTTTCAACAGAAGAGTAAATCTGATCATAATCAAGCAGTATAATCACAAAAGTCTTGTTCGGAATCTTGGATGTAAGATATTCAGCAGTGAGTACCCATTTTTGCATGCACAGCTCATGTCCTCTTATAGCAAGGACGCCGATTTTGACCTGATCATCATTTGCCAAAGCAATAGATGCGGTCATGAAAGTAAACAATAAGATGATGCTCAAGCAGACATTACATATTGAGAACTTAAAAAAATATTTAATTTTCACAAGTCTCACCTCGTTGGTTTTATGTAACAGTTCACGGTTGTCGGTTTACGGTTTGCACTTTTTTCAAACAAACCAAATAGTGTCCCTCCACAAGTGGTGGATTTTGGTTACTGGCAAGGCTCGAGCGTTTTTGCAACCGCAGGCATAGTGCATCTATTCCGAGGATTGCAAAAAAGCGAGAACGCTGCCAGGGGCCGAAAGACGCCATTTGTGGAGGGACACTAACTATCCTGCCAACATAGGCAAGGCTACCTCTTTTGCTTTTTCTTTGCCGTAAAGCATTTCAACCAATTTAAGTGCAAACTCCAAAGCAGTGCTAGGTCCCTGACTTGTAATACATTTATCATCTACAACTACCCGTGACTCAACTGCATCAGTATTATCAAGCTGCTTCACAAAACTTGGATAACAAGTCGTTTTGCGCCGGCCAATTAATCCATGATGCTGAAAAACAACTGCAGGAGAAGCGCAGATAGCCGCATATAATCTTCCTTCGCTCTCCTGACGTTTTAACATCAGCTCCAGCTCTTTGGAGTCACGCAAACGCTCCGCTCCCGGCATACCACCCGGCAAAGCAATTAAATCATACACGTTCTCAGTGCAGTCGGAAATAAGTTTGTCAGCAACGAGCTTTACTCCATGTGCCGCAACAACATGTAATTTGTCCACGGATGCAACTGTCACAGAAGCGCCCGCCCTTCTTAGCACATCAATAATACACGCTGCCTCTATTTCTTCAATGCCGTCCGCTATTGGTACCAACACTTTTTTAGACATATTATCCCCCCCTGTCACTTAGATTGCGTATTGCGTATTGCGAAATATTCCACATTCCGCAAACATTATTGATATCGACAAACGCTCCAATTTCAACTTTCCAATTTCAACTTTCAAACCATATTTATTATGCCTTTTTTTCTCAAAAATATCAAATTTTTCTACTCCAGCATATCACATACATCCTTAATATCGCTTCCATATTCAAAACGATCGTTCTAATATGGCGAATTCACAAAATATACTGTTTCTCAGGCTTTTGGGTTATTCAGAAAATATCTCAGAAATTTTATCTGTTCTGCATCTTTTATGACAAAATAAAGCTAAAAGATACGCAATAGCCACAACTACTTTAAACCTTGATTTTACATAAAATTGTTTTTATATTGTTGAAAAAAGTCGTTTAAATTTATAAAATAATTATCAAGGAGGTTAAACAATGCAAGATGACTCTGTCATCAATGAACGTAAACAAAAAAGATCCGAGCCCAGAACGACAATCGATGAATTTTATCGGATAGAAATCTCAAAAATCGGCCTTGACTATGCTTATCAATTCAAAATATGGAATATGTCCAAATATGGAATGTGTATTCTGGTTAAAAAAGATTCCGAGCTGTTAAACCATTTAGAAGTCGGTGATATATTGGATATGAAATACTTTAAAGATAAACCGGCTAACCAGGAAAAACTCTTAAAAACAGTAATCAAACATATTACAAAAGACGATCAGGGACTATTTAAGGAGCATTATCTCGTCGGCTTATCAATAATCCAAAGTTCCAACTAACATATGAAACTAAAATACCAAATGATATTATTTGCTGGTGTCTTCTTTCTTCAAGCATGTGCGGCAAGACAGATTATTCCCTCCAGACCTGTGCAACTCGAACCAGGAGACGCCCTCTATTCAAGCGCAGAAAAAATGTTCCAGTCAAAATCCTATGAAAAAGCGCTTGCAATATATAACGAATATCTTTCCAAATTTCCTGATGGCCATCTCGCCGATACCGCGTTAATAAAAACAGGTGCAATTTTTACAAAGCTTGGCAAAAATGAAAACGCGCGCGCTAAGTATAAACAACTGATTGCAGAATATCCGAAAAGCCCCTTTGTAGCTGATGCCAGGGTCGAAACACTTATCACTTTTTACAATGAAGGCCGGTACGGAGAGGTAATAAAACATTCGGAAAACACACTGAAATACGATCTTACCAGGATTCATCTTCTAAGAATATACGCACTGATCGGCGATACATATATGGAAACCGGTTTTCCGATGGATGCTGCCAATCACTACATTCTGGCTTATAACAAGGCAAAAGAACCGAAGAAACAAAACGTGTTCGCAAAGCTGAAAAAAGCTGTGGAACTGCTTGACATGGCAGACATTACATCCCTGTTAAGCAGAAAAAAAGACAGGCTGATAACCGGCTATCTTATGTACCGATCAGGACTTAGCAAAGCAGGGGAAGAACAGTATGCTGATGCAGTAAAAATATTAGCCGAATTTGTAGAAAAATTTCCATCGCACGAAAATGTAAACCAGGCAAAAAGCCTGATCGAAAAACTCGAAAAGAAAACCCGATATACTATAGGATGTTTGCTTCCACTTAGCGGCTCTTCAGGCAACATTGGAAGAAAGGCATTAAAAGGTATCGAACTTGCGCTAAATCAATTCAGTTCTCAGGGTATACAATCACCTGTAAAAATAATAATAAAGGATACATGTTCCGATCCGGAAAAGGCTGTCATGGCTGTAAATGAATTATTTGAAGAACAGGTCGCCGCGATTATCGGCCCGATTTTTACTGCTGAGACTGCGGCTTTCGAAGCGCAAAACAAAAGGATACCGATAATTACTATTACCCAGAAGAGTAATATTACAGATATCGGTGATTATGTTTTTAGAAATTTCTTTACCCCGAAGATGCAGGTTCAAACTATAACAACATACGCTTTTGAACGCCTTGGCATAAACAAAATTGCAATTCTGTATCCAGATGACAATTATGGAAAAACCTTTATGAATCTATTCTGGAATGATGTTATAGCCTATGGAGGAAAGGTTGTAGGAGTTGAATCATATAATGTCGATGATACAGATTTCGCAGACCCTGTTAAAAAGCTTGTTGGACTTTACTATAAAGTGCCCGAAGACCTGAAAAATGCGGGCATATTAATTGAGAATAAAGATGAAGAAGGAGAAGCTCTCGAAGACGAGCTGAAAGCACGACAAGATATTAAAGAAAACGAGGATGAAGCGCAGAAAGATATTGAAGAAGATGAAGCACAGAACAAGGTTGAAGAAAAGCCTGAAGCCATTGTAGATTTTGATGCCATCTTCATTCCCGACGCACCTGAACGAGCAGGACTTATTATTCCGCAGTTAGCATATTATGATATCAAGGATGTATATCTTTTTGGCACAAATCTCTGGCACTCCGACTCTTTAATCAGTATGGCGCAACGCTATATGCAAAATTCTGTGATGCCGGATGTTTTTTTTGATGAAAGCTCTTCAAAAAAGGTCAGATCTTTTGTAGAAAATTTTGAAAAAACTTTCAGGGGAAAACCAGGATTTATTGAGGCCATAGCTTATGACACAGCCATAATATTATTTAAACTGGTAAGCCAGCCTGACATCCAATACAGAAGCGAGCTGAAAAATAAGCTTATAAACCTTCGCAACTTTCAAGGCGTAACAGGACTCACTTCATTTGACAGTAACGGTGATGTCCGGAAAAAACTTTATCTTCTCCGAATAAAAAAGGATAAATTTATTGAACTTGAACATTGATGAATTCATCAGTGTTAGGTGTTAGGTGTTAAGATAAAAATAATTCAATTATCATATCAAACTACTTAACTCAAGTTTCGCACCCCCTAATGACAACAGTATATTATATAATTTCTATTGGATAGACAATTGCTATGCCAAAACCGGTGCAGGAGCAATATTCGCAAAGCCTTAATTGGCGCAAGGTTCATTTTCCGTTTTAAAAAAATATTCGTCAAAAAAATTGGCCTATTTTTTGTAAAAATTCTTGATATCTATGCATTTTTATGGGTGCGAAACTTGAGTAATTAACAATTAACAATTAACAATTAACAATTAACAATTAACAATTAACAATTAACAATTAACAATTAACAATTAACAATTAACAATTAACAATTAACACAATGCATATCGCCTATCTATCATACAAATATCTCAGCTCAACCATTTTCCTATTACTTTTCCCTCCATTCTGGCTTTATTCCTACATAACCGGCCGGCATCTCAAAAACATAAGCCAGCGTCTCGGAATTTACCCTGACAATTTTAGCAACAGCATTACAGGTTCACCGCGAATATGGATTCATGCTGTGTCTGTAGGGGAAGTTGGCGCTGCTATGACAATTATTGAATCTCTGACTTCTTTAATGCCGGATTGCTCAATTATTCTTTCAACCACAACACAGTACGGACATGAATTTGCCCTGACCAAGCTCCGCGCCTGTAAATTCCATTCAATGGTAACACCAATTTTTGCGCCAATCGATTTTATTCTTTCCGTGCGTAAAGCTCTGTCCACATTAAAGCCTGACATCCTTGTATGCCTTGAAACTGAAATCTGGCCAAACTGGCTTGTTGAGACTCACAGAAAAGGTATAAAAACAGCCATTGTAAACGGCAGGATTTCGGTTCGATCTGTAAACAGGTACTTGAAAATCCGACCACTAATAAAAGAAACCTTAAAACATGTTGATGCCTTTAGCATGATCCACGATGAAGATGCGCGCAGAATAAGAGAGATCGGCGCCTCTCAGGATAGAATAGTAATTAACGGAAATGCAAAATACGACCTTTTATTAAACACAACCAACAAAACTCTTAAAGCCAGATATATGGCTCTATATAACTTAAATGACGATATTCCGGTTTTTATAGCCGGAAGCACGCGAAGTTCAGAAGAAGAAATCATTCTCGATGTTTATCGCCGGATCATTCAATCCTTTCCCAAAACCGTTTTAATTCTTGCGCCAAGACATGTAAAAAGAACCCGACGCATAGAAGCTCTGGTTAAGGAATATGGTTTTTCGTGCCAGCTTAGAAGCGATCTTGGCAACAAAGATTGTTTGCGGACAGCGCCTGTGGTTATCATGGATACGATCGGAGAGCTGCAAGCCGTATACAGCATTGCTTCAATAGTATTTTGCGGGGGAAGTCTGGCGCCGTTAGGCGGTCAAAATATTCTTGAAGCAGCGGTCTGGGGAAAACCGGTGTTTTACGGCCCTTCAATGGAAGATTTTCTTGACGCAAAGGATATTCTTGATAAAACAGGCGGTGGCATTCAGGTAAAGGATGGCAACGAACTGGCTGAAAAAGCGCTATATTATCTCGCCAATCCACAGCAGGCTCATATTATCGGACAACAGGCAAAAAAAGCCGTAATGTCACAAAGGGGAGCAGCAGATAAACATGCGCTGGTAATATACCACCTGCTTAAAGAAACCTTTGAAAAAAAATTCTGACAGGATAACAGGATAAACAAGATTCTTGTTTTAATTCCTATACTATCAAGCTAAAAGGCTATGAACATCGAACGTCCAACATCGAATTTTGAATAAGAAATTCTGCCAATTTATAAACTGGCGGAGCAAAGCGATTTCATCATTCGATGTTCAACGTTCGGCGTTCGGCGTTCGATGTTCGATGTTCAAAAGAATTGTTTTATCTTAACACTTGATGAATTCGACTTTTCACGAATTCATCATCATTCATTTCTCAATGAACCCTGCCCTGTTGCTTCAAGAATGCTGAGCCACAACTTCCCGTCAGGATCAATTCTTTTCCGTTTACCAGCAGAAGCGCTAATCGGAATATGCACAAAATGATTATTCCAGTGTCCTATAAGCATGCCTGTTTTTCCTGCCATAGCTGCATGAACAGCATCGCGTCCAAGAAAGCTGCAAAACACATGATCATTGGAATTGGCTGGAAGGCTCCTGATTATATAGCTTGGATCAATATATTTAAGTGTAATGGTTATCTTTCTTTGCTCAAAATAGGCTAATATCTCATTTTTTAGAAACGAGCCAATATCGTGCAACTTTATATTGCCCGAGGGGTCCCGCCCTTCTTCTTTCTTTTCAAAAAAATTCTGTCCAGCGCCTTCCGCCGCCACTATCACCGCATGCCCTCTCAGTTCCAGCCGTTTTTCAAGAGCAGAAAGAAACCCGCCCGGTCCATGCAGATCAATATCAACTTCAGGTACCAGCACGAAATTAACATCCTGCTGGGCCAGCGAAGTTGTTGCCGCTATGAAGCCGGAATGCCTGCCCATCAGCTTTATCAGACCTATTCCGTTTGGAAATCCATCTGCTTCATTATGAGCCGCCCTGATCGATTGGGTCGCCACATCAACAGCAGTATCAAAGCCAAAAGATTTGGATACCATAAATATATCGTTATCAATTGTCTTTGGTATCCCTATGACACTTATCTTTAAGCCCCTTTTTGATATCACATCTAATATTTTCGTAGCAGCCATAAGGGTTCCGTCGCCGCCAAGCATAAAAAGCGCTCCGATGTTCATCCTTTCCAGGCTATCGACAATTTCCTCAACATCCTGAGGGCCTCTTGAAGATCCAAGAAATGATCCTCCTTTTCTAATTATATCGCCAACAACATCCGGTGCCAGCGACAAAATATCATGACCGTATTTTGGAATAAATCCTTGAAGGCCATACTGAATGCCATATATATTACGCACACCATATCCATAATAAAGCTCCAGCACAACCGACCGGATAATACCGTTCAGACCAGGGCAAAGCCCGCCGCATGTTACAATAGCGCACCTTAGTTTGCTCGGATCAAAATATATTTTTTCCCTTGGCCCGGCCAATTCAAATGAAGGCAGCTCTTTTCCATTTTTAACAGCCTTAACAAGACTATTCACATCAACATCAATTACAACCCTGGTGTTATTGGATATGAAGTTTTTATCATTATGAAATTTATTTTCCCCTAATAAAGGCGTTTGGATTCGTGCCTTGCCAAGAACCGATATTTTTGTATCTAAAGTATCATAATTCATGATATCCTCTTTCTTTATACCCCACCAAATAAGCTATTAGCTCAATGATTTTAAAATGTTATGACAAGTCTTATTTTCATCTGTTGAGTGATAATTTTTCATAAAAGAAAAACTTTACAATTCAAAGACTGACAGCTAATAGCTAATCACTCAATTCATGTCCCATTAAACTTAAAATCACCTTTTCCAAAAATATCATGTAAATGTAAAATCCCCTCAACCTTTCCTGATGAATCGGTTATGGGAAGTATCGTAATCTCGTGTCGTTCCATTATATTAAGAGCGTCATAGGCAGGAGAATCCTGGCTAACGGTCCGGGGTTTTTTTGACATGACATCTTCTACAGACAATTCATAAACAGGTCTTTTCTTTGCAACACAACGCCTTATGTCGCCGTCTGTAACTATGCCCGCAAGAGTGTTATCGTCCATTACAACAATCACAGCGCCAAGTTCAAGACGATCAATTATCTTTATTGTCTCATCCATGGACGCTCCAACAGAAACAAGCGGAACTGATTCTCCGGTTAACATGATATCTTTGACTTTGCTCGAAAGCCGCTGCCCCAACATGCCGCCTGGATGGATCCTTTTAAAATCGCTTAGTTTGAAGTGCTTCTTGTTGATAAGCACAACAGCAAGAGCGTCACCCATGGCCAGAAGCGCTGTAGTGCTCGCTGTTGGCGCAAGTCCCAAAGGACATGCTTCCCTTTCTACTCCAACATCGATAACTATGTCACTATGCTTTGCCAGGGTTGAATTCTTATCGCCGGTAAAAGCTATAACAATACATCCGATCCTTCTAATGCTTGGAACAAGAATATTAAGTTCATCTGTTTCCCCACTATTGGAAAGAGCAAGAAAAATATCATTCCTGCTGACAATACCAAGATCTCCATGCATAGCCTCAACAGGATGTAAGAATAATGACCTTGTTCCAGTGCTGTTTAAAGTCGCAACAATTTTTCGACCCACTATCCCTGATTTGCCTATTCCGCTAACGATCACACGTCCTTTGACATTACAAATAAGATCCACCATCTTCTGGAAATTGTCATCAATGCGATCTGTTAATTTCAATATGCCTTCGGCTTCTATCTTTAGAACCTCTACAGCTTCATCTATAATCATCTTTTAGACCTTTAAAAAATATTCGTTTACCTGCCCTGTGAACAGGAATTTTAGCAAGAAAATTTGAAATTGGGAAAAACAGAAAGATGTAGATACGTTATCTAATTTCAAATTTCCAGTTTTAGCATCCGGTTTTTAACTCAAGAATACATCCTACTTCGGGAAAAATGTAAACTTGTAAATGAAGAACACCAATTATTTCTTGATTTCTATCGTATATTAATAAACCATTATTTTTAACAAAAGCAAGGATTATATCATTCCATCAAGGCAGGTAGAAACCTTGCATAAGCCCAGCAATGTATCTTCTCAAAAACTTCTGGTATGGAACATTTCAATCTGCGGATTGTAGTAGCCGATGCCCTTATCCGCCCGTTTAGGAAACTGGCGCCGCATGATTCTACCAGAAGTTATTGAAAACTTACGAAACAATCTCATGGAGTAAAAATGATTACAACAACTCAAAACTTGACACATAATCGGATTATCCACCAGTACCGTGGGAAAACCAGCAATATTTATATAATCGAAGATAAAAAACAAAATGCAACATTTCTTATTGACTGCGGAATGCCCTCTGACAGCAAAGCTCTTGTTGATATCCTGCATCCATTACAACCTCTGAAGCACATCGTCTGCACCCATTTTCATGTGGATCATGTTTCAGGATGGATAAATCTCAGGCATGTTTTTAAAGATTGTCAAATCTGGATGCATGAAAAGGCTAAGCTCTTTGTCACAGGGAAAAAGCGTATTCCCTATCCTTCCCTTGCCAATTATATTAAAATACTCCTGCCGTGTATGAAAGAATACTGCTATATCCCAGATTTAAGGGACCTGCGTCAAGGCGGTCTTTATGGCACTCCATTTAAAAAAGGCTTCCCTTTAGATCACGTGAAATTCTTTTCAAGCACACAAAACGTCCTGCCGGACTTTCTTACAATACATACTCCGGGCCACAGGCCTGACTCGGTTTCCTTTTTTGACCAAGACAGCGGCATACTTGTTTCCGGGGATTTTATTGTGGTAATAAAAGACAAACTGGTAAACAACCCTTTTGCAGCAAGCAGGAAGGATCAAAAAAACTCAATTAATAAAATAAAAAACATGCAGGGCATAAAGTACATCTATCCAGGACACGGTCATTGCAAGTCATTTAATATTAATGAGCTGGTAACATAACGCCCCTAAAAGGGTTTAAAGCAAAACCGCGCGGTCCTTTCGCCGTTTAAACAGCTTGTTGAGCTTGCTTCATATTTATTCGTCCTGATTATTACTCCTATAAATATGAACATCTGCTTTCTCGAGAGTTATCAAACCTTCCTTGACCACTGTTTCAATACAAGAAAGAAACTCTTTTATTTTTTCAGGTGTATCTACTATTTCCACGACAATTGGCAAATCAAGAGATAGTCGTAGTATTTTTGATGTATGAATGCGGCTATTGGCTCCAAAGCCCATTAAACCACGAAGAACGGTAGCGCCAGCTAAACCGTGTTCTTTTGCTTTAATTACAAGCCATTCATATAATGGTTTCCTTTCGTATTTGCAACTTTCTCCAATAAATATTCGGAGAAGTCGGCATTCAAGAGGAAGTTTCATTTATCTCACCTCCATATTGTAATGATCGTAAATCGACCTGTCAACACAGCTAATAGCCCTAAAAATATATGAGTTCCTATGTTTATCAAAACCAGAAAAAACCTTTGATCTTGCAATAAATTCATTGTCTCATAGCTAAATGTAGAATATGTAGTAAAAGAACCTAAAAGTCCAACCATAAGCAATAAACGCATTTCTGCTGTCATGCCTGCCTGAGATTCAAGAAGATGAGAAATTATACCAATCAGAAAACATCCTGT
>JAFCZU010000275.1 GCA_019314185.1 Deltaproteobacteria bacterium
CGTTCATTTTCTTTAAAACGGACTGATTTAACGGATAATTGGGTAATTGCTGATAGATCAAATACTGTTATTATTGATAAAATCAAGAGAAATTCTGTTTTACTTGGTAATATTGCAACAATCACGAAGGGCGCTACCTCTGGTGATAGAGAGATTTTTACAGTCTTGAAATCATTTGCCGAAAATAGCGAATTTGAAAATGAATTGTTGAAAACAAGTATAAATAGCAAGGATATCAAGAAATATGTATTAATTGATAGCGGAAAATACTTAATTTATACTGACAACAGCACCACGATAGAGAATTACCCTAATATTTATAAATATTTAGTAAAACATAAAAAGAAATTATCTGAAAGGAATGAAGTCTTAAAAAGCATGTATCCTTGGTATAGACTTGAAAGGCCAAGGAAAAAAGAAATATTTGATGCAAGGGAGAAACTTGTAGTTCCATATCGAGCTGAAAACAATACGTTTGCCTATGACAATAACCAAGGTTTCAATGATGGCGGTGGAAGCTACACTATCGCAATGAAAGAAGGAGAAGGCGCAACTATTAAGTATTTAATAGGAATTTTAAATTCAAAGTTAATGAACTGGTTTTACAGATTCATTGGTAAGCCAAAAGGAAAAATTAGAGAATATTTTAACAAACCACTTTCTCTAATACCAATAAAAAAGATTTCACAAACTCAACAGCAACCGTTTATCGCATTTGTTGACAAAATTCTCTCTCTTACCCAATCCGACGATTATCTGCGAAACACGCAAAAGCAGGCAAAAGTGAAGGCGTTAGAGCAAGAAATCGACCAGCTTGTTTACAAACTCTACGACCTCACCTCGGAAGAAATCAAAATTGTTAAAGGCGAAAATGAAAACGCTGATTGAGCAGATAAAAGCGCTGGACAGTTTTACGCAGTTCAACTCAATCCCTGTCTGCGTGCCCCGCACAGGCAGGCCGTGCAGGATATTTTTAGACACAAATGTTCTGCAATAACTCCAGGATCTTGGCGAATACATATTTGAGCATTACCGGGAAAACGAAGAATTTTTTCAGACATGAAAAGGTAAAATCAAAAAAGGAACCCGGTTATTCAGCGAGATTGAATCCCTGTTCTTGTGGACGCCCTTTCGATTTAAAATTTTATCAAACAAATTGACGTGAAAAGTGTGCAGTGCATCTATTCTTGATTTATATTGTACAAATAGCTTATATTACATTTAGTTAATCTTGGAAACTTTTGGGATGGTTCCATACGCTGTGATATACACGAGATATTTGCGGCATTATGATTTCGGCTTACCCCCTTCAACCATGTATGAATAATGATTGATCCATCTATACCATCATTATCGCCAACAAATAATTGGGTCATATATCACGGACCAGGGAACCATCCCAAAACTTTAAATCTGAAGGAATGTCCCCAAGTCTCGCCAAGTCTCCACAGGAAATGATGCTTGCGCCGAGACAGCTTGTGACGTTCATGTTCTGGGAAACTGCGGGAGCGAGTTAATGAAAAATAGCACGTAGATTCCAAACTCTTAAAGGAGTTGTGTATGGCTACTACCAAATCAAAAAAGGAAATTCTCGACTATTTATGGGAATGGGCGGAAAGCAGTGGTGAGTGGGCAAAAAAGCTGACAAAGATTGCTATCGAGAAAGAATCCTGCTTATCGGAAGCTGAACTAAACGATATTTATGCCCTCTTTTTCACTGAAGCCACCACTGAAAATAAGGACAATCTTCCAAAAATTCCTCGACCTATAATTGATTTAACTCCCTCCAACATTACCCTTCATTCTCTCTCTGATATCAAAGGCGTCAACCGACTTGCTGAAAACCAGACATTATCTTTCAACAAAAACATCACCGTTATCTACGGTGAAAATGCTTCTGGTAAATCAGGCTACAGTCGAATCCTAAAAAGCCTTGGATTTAGTTATGAAAAAGAAACCAATGTCCTATGTAATGTCTATGGGTCCGGTGAAGAATGCCAAAATGCCAAGCTACGCTATTCAAAAAATGGTGACAGCGATGAATTTGACTGGGACGGTGCCTACAAATGCTCTGATCTTCAGGGTATTTCAGTCTTTACAAATAACTGTGTGAATATCAGCCTAGATGCTAAACGTGAGTTGTTGGTCACGCCGATAGGTTTTCACCTGTTCAGAGTAGTATCGAAGGAACTGGACAATTTAACAGCCTTACATAAAGCAAAGATAGCCTCCTTAAGGAAGCGGATTGATTGGCTATCAGACCTCCATGAAGGCACCAAGGTATACAGTTTCCTGAACTCATTAAGCGCTAAATCATCAAAAGATGATTTAAAATCCCTTGGTACTTATGAAGATGAAGACAAAACGAATCTTAGGGATCTGCAAGACCAGAAACGTAACCTTAACAAGAATCTGATTCAATCGGAAATCACATCATTTCAAAATCAGCTTAGGGAATTGAGAACCATCAAAACTGGAATTGAGGGTGCCAAGACCAGTTTCACTGCTCAAGATTGGCTAAAAATCAGTTATCATCTTAAAGAACTTGATAATCTAAAGCAAAAAGAGCGGAAAGGCCTGAAGGAAATTACTAAAGAAAGGGGAATCGAACTTTACGAATCAGCAGAATTTTCAGCTTTTATCCGTGCAGCCGATGATTATATCAAGGAATTAGGAAAAGACGATTATCCAAATGATGAAAATGAAATCTGCATATATTGCAGGCAAAAACTCATAGAAAAAGATGCGATTGAGCTGTTGACCAGTTACAGGCAGCTTTTGAATGATCCAACACAAGCCCAGATTAGACAGCACACCCAAAGCCTTACTACGCTCCAATCCAAATTAAATGGTATTAATTCAGAAATCACCCTGCATCACAATTCTTATGGTGAGGATGAAGAAAAGAAACCTATTCAGCCTGATGCTATTATTAACTTCTGTAAAACCAGCAAAGAGCTAAAGAAGTTAGCTGAATCTAAATCCGTAGAGAAAATGAGAAAAAGGAAATTCAACTTAAACTATGACAATGTTATCAATTCGCTTAATACGAAAATTAAGGAGATCGAAACCAATCTGAAAAAGAAGGAAGAAAGCCTGGCTACAATTGAACTGAAGGAAAATGAACTGGATGGTAAAATCGACGAGTTATTAGACAGAAAGAAGCTTAGTGAAAAATATGATGATGCCAAAAACACCCTGGCTGAATTGAAACTTGCCGTTGCTTTAGAAAATATTACAAGAGTATTTAACACAGACCCGATAAGCCGGGCAACCAGTCAGGCCAGAAAGGATCTGATAGCTAAAAATTTTAATAAAACTTTTAACGATGAACTGAAGGGATTGAGACGGACTAAAATTAAGGTCAATCTTAGTTTCAGAACCGATAAGGCCAAATCTTTCCTTCTTCAGGATATCGGACAGGATCACAGGCTCACAGATGTTCTAAGTGAAGGAGAGCAAAAAACCATTGCATTGGCAGAGTTTCTGACCGAACTTCAACTGGATGAGAGCAAAGCCCCTGTGGTCTTTGATGATCCAGTAACAAGTTTGGATCATAAAATAATTGAGGAAGTCGCTATGCGAATGGTGAAAATGTCAAAAGATCGCCAAGTTGTCATTTTTACACACAGTGTTTTACTGTTCAATAGTATTAAGCAAAAAAGTGAACTCCCTCGTTTCAAAGGTCTTGGATTCAAATACTATGAAACCAACACAGATACTGAGCATACAGGTATCTTACACGAAAGCCCCACGCTCAAAGAAGACACATTCAAGAATTACAAAAAGAAGATCAATGAAATTTTGAATCTTCCTAAAGAGCAAAGGCAAAAAAGGGAGAATGAACTCGCTATAGAAGGCTATAACAAGCTGAGGCCGGCAATTGAGGTTTTAGTGGAAAAAGAGATGTTCAATGAGACCGTCAAACGATATCGTAAGAACGTAGCCTTAATGCGTCTTGAAACGGTCAACGGTGCGCTTATTGACAAACACAAAGAGAAACTTAACGACATATACGAACGCTGCTGCGAATATATCGAGCCGCACAGCAGTCCTGACGGCCTGCCCCAAGAACCGACATTATCGGAATTAGAGGCGGACTTTAAAGAAATCAATGACATCAGGAGCGAATTTGTGTAATTAATCCAAAGCAAGGGGACTTGCGGGTGCATTAGTTTATAAGTTGATGTGGTAATTGAACTGAAGAAGGGGGGCAAATAACGCATTAAACTTATCAACTTATTTTTCCTTCACACCGTGAAAGTTTAATACGCTTATATACGCTCCAAGATCAAAATCGTGGAAGGGAATTAATTGCGAATTGTGAATAAAAGCGAAAAGCCTAAAAACAAAAGGAAAAAATCCAAATGAAAGAAACTCATCTATTGAATGGACAGAATCCACCTGGAACCCCATTACAGGCTGTTCTAAAATAAGCCCGGGATGTAAAAACTGCTATGCCGAAAGAATGGCTAAAAGATTAAAGGCTATGGGACAGCCAAATTATCGTAACGGCTTTAAAATAACTACTCAGCCACATACAACTGAGCTGCCATTGAAATGGAAAAAACCTCAAACCATCTTTGTGAATTCCATGAGTGACATTTTCCACGAATTAGTTCAGAAAGCATTTATCCTTAAATTGTTTGATGT
>JAFCZU010000276.1 GCA_019314185.1 Deltaproteobacteria bacterium
CCCAACACCTTTCCATTGGATACCACCGGGAGGAGCCGCTGCTTGTTTTCGACTATCTTTTCCTGTATCTCCGGAAGCAAACCCGCAGCATCTATGGCAGAAAACTCCATAGTCATATATTCTCGGACAGGCACTGTCTTGAGGCCGTGATGGAGCGCCCTTTCAACAATCTGTCGCGAGATAGTCCCTAAAAGCTCTTCATTCTCCATAACAAGCAACACGTTAATGTTGTAACGCGTAAGAGTATCATGCGCTTCCTCTATTGTTAAAGTAGGACTGACATGAATGACAGGAAAAGACATCAATTCCTTTGCTGTCCATCGTGGATTCACACATTGTTGCAAGACCTCGATAAGTTTTTCTTCTGCTTGCGCGAGGGTCAACCCCTTAATGGTGGCTGATGCTGCATACGGGTGCCCTCCGCCTCCGAAGGTGGCAGCTATCGCACTTACATCCACTTCACTAAGCCTGCTTCGGGCGATTAGATATATCCTATCTTCCATTCTGGCGAGCAAAAAAACAACATCAAGGTTATCCATGTCCTTGAACTTGTGAACCAATACCGCCAGTTCGCCAATATAACTTTCAGACGAAACAGTCGTGATCACCACTTCGATTCCATTAATCACATATTGAGTGGCAGCCTGAAGCATCTCATTTAGAATAGCCACCTGCTCTGGTTCTAATTCCCGTGTAATCAGGTTGGAAACAACTTTTAAATTTGCTCCCTTGGAAATAAGATATGCAGCTGTTGCAAAGTCGCTCTCCGTAGTGGAAGAAAAAGTAAATGACCCGGTATCTTCATAAAGTCCTAAAGCCATTATAGTTGCCTCTTCAGGCGTAATTTCAATCCTTCTTTCCCGGAGTATGCGAGACAATATAGTAATATTGGCGCCGGTATATTCGATCACCTCGACCGAGCCTGTAATATCATCTGACATCGGAGGGTGGTGATCATAAATGTGAATGTCAAGCCCCGGCCGATCTATAATATCGGCGAACTTTCCTATTCGTCCCTTCTGGCGGGTATCGACAATAATCAAACGCTTCACGGCATCAAGATCGATCTCTCTGATCTTTACCCAGTTGAACATATACGTGGCCAAATACAAAAAAAAATCTCTGAGGGTTCTTTCCTGGGCTCCTGCAAACACCACCAATGCTTCAGGATAGAGTTTTTGCGCAGCCAGCATTGAAGCAAATGCGTCAAAATCCGCATTCAAATGGGTAGTAATGACCGTAAGCTCGTCTGACTTAGCTGTCGTCTTTTTTTTCAACGATCTCCCTCAGTTTGATAGCAATACCTGGTACATATTTAACATATATAGATAAATCTATCTATCATGAACACACAATTTATACCACTCCTAAGAAGTTTAACAAGAAAAACAAAAAGTGAACACAAATTAGGCAGTGTTGCAAAGGTCTCATTTTATAATTGACATTATCACGAATATCTTGCAAAAAGTCTTATTGTCTTGAAACCTTGTAACTGCTCAGGTTCAAAGTTCCGGGGTTCACGGTTCTGGGTTACCTTTCTTTCGTTAACCTTCACTAACCTTGAACCTCTGAACCGTGAACCTAACAACCTGAGTAGTTACGAAACCTTTTAAAAAACGAGGAGGCAAAATGGAAGAATTCAAAAAGATACTTTTCCCTGTTGATTTCTCCGATTGTTCTAAAAAGGTCGTTCCTTATGCAATTGATTTTGCAAAAAAATTTGATGCCAAACTCTATTTTCTTTTTGTTGTGCGCGACTTGAGTTACTTAACAGTTGTTAATATGCCGTACTCAACACTAACTGAGTTTTCCGGAGAAGTTGCCGCGGGCGGGGAAAAGATGATGGATGAATTTTGTGCCAACTTTTGTGCTGATTATCAAAATTACGAAGCAAAGGTAATCATAGGTGATGCACCGGAAGAGATTCTTACATTTGCCGAACAAAACGGAATAGATCTTGTCGTTATAGGGACTCACGGCCGAAAGGGTTTGGAGCGCATCCTATTAGGAAGTGTAGCAGACTATGTTATTAAAAACGCTTCAGTACCGGTTGTTACTATAACTTAAGGAGGCTGTCCGAGAATTCTGATCCTACTGCAAAAGTGTGAGAAACGGCCCAAATTTTCGCAAGTTTTCGTCAAATAGGCCTGCTATTCTCCTCAAATTTGCGAAAATTTTGTCTCGTTCTCACGCTTTTTCGTTATGGACATAATTCTCGGACAACCTCCTAAGGGGATGAGGACATGAGCATGGACAAAGAAAAACATATTCTAATGGGTATCGATGGGTCACCAGGAAGCCGAGACGCACTCAATTATATCGGACTTATCTTTTCTGACAATCCTGCTGCATACGTAGATCTTCTTCATATCCTTCCTCCTGTTCCCCCTATTTTTACAGAACCGGGGCAGGATCTCCGTGAATTACAACATATTCAAAAGTCCGCTGCTAAATTCGAAAAGGAGTGTCGCGAACGGGCGGCATCCAGTATGGAAGAAGCCAAGAATATCCTCACGCAACATAATGTAAAAGAAGATAACCTCCGTTTTTTAGTCAGGCCTCGAGTCACAGAGCTGCCAAGGGAATTCCTTTCAATGGAGAAAGGAGGAATATATGATGCTATCGTATTAGGACGTCGCGGCATGAGCCGGATAGAAGAACTCTTTTTAGGAAGTCTTACCAAC
Source organism: Deltaproteobacteria bacterium (assembly GCA_019314185.1). The sequence goes on from JAFCZU010000276.1 coordinate 2,685, forward strand.
AACATACTTCAGCTCGCAAAAAAAATCACTGTCTGTGTGGTAGACGGAAAAATCAAATCAAAAAAATTACTCCTTCCGATTGACGGCTCTCCTAATTCCAAACGTGCCATTAATAATGCTGCATGGCTTTTGAAGGAATCCGATTTTACAGAAGTGACTATTTTGTATGTTCTCACACCACTTTTCCCAAAAGAAATAAAAGAAAGGATTTCTGAATCCGAACAGATAGAAGCGCCCTTACGTGACCGTTTGGTAAGAGATGCCGAAGAATTATTGGCCAACGCCAAGAAGAGATTGATAAAAGAAAAAATTCCTGTAGACTCCATACAAACGCACCTTGAGACTAAATCTATGGGAGTAGCCGGGTCAATTTTAAAATTTGCAAGAAATCAAAATTATAACTCTATTATGATAGGACGGCGAGGTATATCACGGACCAAGCAGCTTTTCTTTGGCAGTGTCTCTCATAAGATTATTCAGCAGGCACAGAACATGGCTGTGTGGGTAGTATCGTAACGGACCTTTGCAGATGAAAAAACCACCTGATATAAACTATATTCTTAAACGTAGAAAAAGGCCTGATGCGTCTGTCGTCTTTGTCCACGGCTTTACTGACTCCATCCAGAATAAGACCCACAAAGACAAGTGGAAAAAAGGCCTGAATCGGGCCTTTAAGACGGCTGATCTATTATACTTTAATTGGGATGCAGACTCAAAGATAGATATACTGTTCAGAATGCTTCAAAAGGGATTAGCAACGCTTCCCCTTTTCTCAGGGAGTCTGTTTACACAGTCGGCCAAGATATTTTTTGGTTCATTTCTTGAAGTAAAGCATGCCTATGAAACTGCTATCAAAGAAGCAGAAGCAGCAGGGCAAAGCCTCAGGAAAGATATAGAGAATTCAATTACAAAGGATTATAAATCTATTACTGTAGTAGGCCACAGCCTGGGGGCAAAAGTAGTGCAAAGCGCCCTGGCAGGAATAAAGCCAAATATGATCGATTCGGTCTATCTGTGTGGAGCAGCCACCTCAGAAAAAGATTGGGGCAAGAGTATTAAAGCGGTAGAAAAGAACATATTCAATCTTTATTCAAAGCAAGACCGTGTCCTCACGCTCGCCCATTTTTTGTCCATACCCAAAAATCCTGTGGGTTGGAAAGGTTTCAGCAGGTTAAACGGAAAAATTATCGATGTAGAAGTAGAATGCAGACATGCAAACTACCATCAAAAACTTCGCGCAAGGCAATTAAAAATTACACCCCGTTAAGTTCGATGGGTTAGTAAGAAGTCATCAAGTTTATCGGACTCACATCCAAAGCAAACATTTATTATAAATAACACCAACTTTTTTGGGCATAAAAACAAAAAAATATTGCAAACGATATTACTTATAAATCATAAACTTATATATATAAGTTTATGCCAAAACCTTATTTTTCAAGGATTTTCAATTAAAATTCATGCTATCCCCTTGACTTTCCAAAATCTTATTATATATTTAATAGCTAAATTGACATGATAATCGTACACATTTTTTGGTAGGTTTGGCTTGGGCATTTTTTGCTACTGAAATGACCAAACCAAGCAAATTGAAATTTGTTTTGTAAGATTATCAACAACAACTTATTAATTACAACTTGAAAAAGGAGGGAAGCAACATGACCAAAACAGAACTCGTTGACCAGATGGCAAAAGATGCGGGGATTTCCAAGGCCGCCTCAATGAAGGCTCTCAACTCATTTACTGCCACTGTTACCAAGGCATTGAAGAAAAAGGCCGGAAAGGTCACATTGGTCGGGTTTGGTACATTCTCAAAAATTCGGCGTAAAGCCAGAACCGGCAGAAATCCCCAGACGGGCGCAGCCATGAAAATCAAAGCTTGTAATGCTGTAAGATTCAAGGCCGGCAAAGCATTAAAAGATTCTGTCAAGTAAAACAATTTTCTGAGATTAAAAAAGG
>JAFCZU010000036.1 GCA_019314185.1 Deltaproteobacteria bacterium
TATCGATGATATTATTAAATCTCTAAAAAAAGAAATGGCTCAGGCGGCAAAAGAGCTTGAATTTGAAAAAGCGGGCGCACTTCGTGATCAGATAAAGGAGCTGAAAAAGATAGCTCTTTATTGATGCGGTGGTTGCACAGAAGAAACAGGGACACATATTAAATACTCAGGTTTCGCACCCCTTGATTTCTATCAATATCAAGACGGTAAGGGTTGAAAATAACATTTTTACAGCGAAATCATTTACTTATATTTTGTAAACAGCAACCCGTGCAACATACATTATGATCAGGCGCAAAGGAGATATTGTATTAAGCATCAATCTTATATTAATTGATTGGCGCCGTTGTAAAAACCACAGGCAGTATATTTCGGTTTAGAAATTTATTTTTAGCCCTTGCCGTCTAACGCTTTGGCTAAATTAAAGGGTGCGAAACTTGAGTTACTTATTATTTAACTTTTTTTGAGGCTTTAATGGCAATCATTAGCACGGAAATGGCGGCGGGTGTGATTCCGTCTATGCGGGATGTTTGTCCCAGAGAGGTTGGCCTGATTGAAGACAGCTTTTCTTTTAGTTCGTTTGAAAGGCCGTGTACACTGTTAAAATCAAAAGCTTCAGGTATTTTCATCATTTCCAGATTTTTGAATTTTTCAATTTCTTTAAGCTGCCTTTTTATATATCCTTCATATTTAATTTCGATTTCAACCTGTTTGGTAACTCTCTTGCCGATATAATCCGGGCTTTTTGATAATGTTTCAACAGCATTGTAATTAAGCTCCGCTCTTTTTAGGAGTTGGTCAAGGTATATGCCGTTGCTGACAGGCTTTGTGCCTTTACTTGACAAATAATCGTTTGTTCTTTCTTCAGGTTTTATAATAGTGCTTTTTATTCTTTGAATCTCTTTAACAATCTGTTTTTTCCGTTCTTTAACATCATGCAATGTATCATTGTCGATCAGGCCCAGTTCATGCCCTGTTTCCATCAGACGTAAATCAGCGTTGTCTTCACGGAGCATAAGCCTGTATTCAGCGCGTGAAGTAAACATCCGGTAAGGCTCGCGCGTGCCTCTTGTTACAAGGTCATCTATCATAACTGCAATGTAAGTCTGTGACCTGTCCAGAATAAACGGGGGCCTTGCCTGTGCCTTGCAGGCGGCATTGATGCCGGCCCATATTCCCTGGGCAGCGGCCTCTTCATAACCGGATGTTCCATTAATCTGGCCTGCCATAAACAGCCCTGAAATTCTTTTTGTCTCAAGGGTATGTTTAAGCTGGATGGGATTTATATAGTCATACTCAATGGCATATGCAGGGCGTATGATCTCCACTTCTTCCAGACCCTTGACAGACCTTGCAAGCTGAATCTGAATTTCCATCGGCAGGCTGTTCCCAAGTCCGCTGGCATACATTTCATTTGTGTCAATGCCTTCGGGTTCAAGTATTATCTGGTGCCTTTCCTTGTCGGCAAACCTGACGATTTTATCTTCTAATGATGGGCAGTATCTCGCGGGAATACCTTTAATAATTCCGCTGTGAAGGGCCGAGAGCTTAAGGTTATCCCGCACTATTTTGTGGCTGTTTTTGTTTGTATGCCCGATATAGCTTGGAAGCTGCGGCATTGTGATCTTTTTTGTAAAAAAGGAAAAAGGAGTGGGTTCTTGTTCTGAATCCTGCTCTGCAAACATTGAAAAATCGATAGTTGTTTTATTAAGTCTTGGAGGTGTGCCTGTTTTCATCCTTCCGAGTTGAAAGCCCAATTCCCTGAGATGAGCTGGGAGATCGTATGAAGCAAATTCACCGGCCCTTCCGGCTTTTATTGATTTGGATCCGATATGGATCAAACCGCATAAAAATGTTCCTGTGGCAAGAATAACGGATTTTGACTGGTATCCGAATCCAGTATAATCCTCAACACCTGCAATTCTGTCTCCTTCCACAACAATCTGTTTAACCATTGTTTGTTTAAGATCAAGGTTTGTCTGTTTTTCAACAACAGACTTCATGGCTATATGATAACGGATTTTGTCATTCTGTGTTCTGGATGATTGAACAGCAGGGCCTTTTTTTGTATTAAGGGTTTTGTACTGTATGGCTGTTTGATCTGAGATCTTTGCCATTTCTCCGCCAAGGGCGTCTATCTCTTTTACGAGCTGACCTTTTGCCATGCCCCCGATGGACGGGCTGCACGGCATTGCAGCCACCTTGTCGAGATCGATGGCCAAGAGCAGCGTTTTACAGCCCATTCTGGCAGAGGCGAGGGCTGCTTCGCATCCGGCATGACCGGCGCCTACAACAATGATATCATATTTTTTTTGATAAATAGACATAATGTTAAAAGATGAACGTCCAACATCGAACGTCCAACATCGAATATCGAATAATGATCTCGCTCCGCTCGTCAAATTATTTTAAAATTTGGTAGCCCCTGCAAAACAGCATTGATAATTGTTTAAGTAGTTACATATCATGCTTGCTATTAAGCACACAACGAAAAATCAGGCGTTTGCAAAGTAATACAGAATGGTATTTTCTGACCTGCATTGTTTTGTAGGGACTATCGGCATTTCAATTTGCGGATTGTAGAGACCGATAGTCCTCGTCTGCTTGTTTGGAAAACGGATACTATGTAATTTTCCCAGAGGTTATTGAGTTGCAAAAATAGAAGCTTGATAGCAACCCCTGTAAATGTATATAACCGCTTTACACTCAGGTCAAGTAGGGGAATGTTTACTATGAAAAAAAGATATAATGATTTAAACGGGTATTTAAGATCGATTTTTGGATGCAGGGTCCAAAAGATATCCATAGATGCCGGGTTTTCCTGCCCAAACAGGGATGGCACTATTTCAGAAAAAGGGTGCATATTTTGCAATGCCCGTGGGTCTGGAACAGGCGCCCATGCAAAAGGGCTTTCGATCACAGACCAGCTTATGGATGGAAAAGCAAGGATTTTAAAACGATACAAGGCAAAAAAATTTATAGCATATTTCCAGTCGTTTTCAAACACGTATGCTCCAATCGACAGGCTTAAAAGTCTTTACGAGGAAGCGCTTGCGGTTGAAGATGTGGTTGGTCTTTCAATCGGCACGAGGCCGGATTGTGTGGATGAACCTGTTTTAAAGCTTTTGCAGGGTTATACGGAAAAATATCTTGTCTGGATCGAATACGGGATGCAGTCTATCCATGATTCATCACTTTCCACAATAAACAGGGGGCATGACTTTAAATGTTTTCAAAAAGCAGTGGATGCAACAAAAAACAGGGGTATAAAAGTATGCGCGCATGTTATTTTAGGGCTTCCTGATGAAAAAAGAAGCCATATGCTTGAAACCGCAAAAGCTGTTGCCAAAATGAAAATTGATGGTATAAAGATTCATCTTTTGTATGTGATAAAAGGAACAGAGCTTGAAAACCTGTACCAGCAGGGTAAATACAAATGCCTTGAGCAAGAGGAATATGTAAATCTTGTATGTGACTTCTTGGAACTTATCCCGCAGGATATGGTTATCCAGCGTTTAACCGGAGACCCTCATCCAAAAGAGCTTGTTGCGCCTGAATGGTCTCTTAAAAAGGGAGAGACGCTTACACTTATCAGAAATACACTTGAAAGACGGGATTCATGGCAGGGGATGAAAATTTGTAACTAATCAGCCACAGATTTACACAGATGAACGCAGATAGGTTTAAATACAGTAACTACTCAGACACAGAGGGGCAAAGGCACAGTGGCACAAAGAAAAATAAAAACATATAGAGATTTGCAGGTCTGGCAAAAATCAATGACTTTAGTTACTGAAACATATAAGATTTTTAAAGGATTCCCCAAGGATGAAGTGTACGGATTAACCTCTCAAATGAGACGGTGTGCGATTTCAATTCCCAGCAACATGGCGGAAGGTTATGGCCGAAATTCGACTAATGACTATCTTCGTTTCCTGCGAATTGCAACAGGCTCTCTATATGAATTGCAAACCCAGATAGAAATTTCTATGAACCTGTATTATTTGAACAAAGACGAATTCGATAAGCTATCTGAATTAAGCCGAGAGATAGAACGAATGCTTAGCAGCTTAATCAGGAAGTTAAGCGGCAAATAGGCAAGACAACTATGCGCCTTTGTGCCTTTGCCCCTCTGTGCCTGAATAACTACTAAAAAAATTATGAAAGGAAATATCAATTATGGAAAGAACATTATCTATTATTAAACCTGACGGGGTTGCCCGCAAACTTGTTGGAGAGGTTGTGGGGCGGCTTGAAAAAAAGAATGTTAAAATTATCGCCATGAAGATGATTAAAATGACCAAGGCGCAGGCAAAAGGGTTTTATGCTGTTCATGCAGAACGGCCATTCTTTGACAGCCTCACCGATTTCATGTCATCCGGCCCTGTTGTTGTGATTGCTCTTGAGGGTGAAAATGTTATTGCTGAATATCGTGAATTAATGGGAGCCACCAATTACAAAGATGCAGCGGAAGGAACTATACGAAGAGATTTTGCCACGGAAATAGAGAAAAATATAGTTCATGGCTCAGATTCACCCGAATCGGCTGATTTTGAAATCAATTATTTTTTTAACAGCTTTGAAGTGATAGGTGATAGGTGAGAGGTGTTAAGTGTTAGGTGTTAAGTGTTAAGAAAATCCTTAATCCTCATTTCTAACTATGTAAAAGTATATTGCTAAATGCCTTGCAGAATTAATCTTGATAATATTGCCATTATTCTTCATCAGCCCAGATATCCTGAAAATATCGGCTCGGCTGCTCGTGCGATTCGGAATATGGGGATTGGGCGGCTTGTATTGGTCAGTCCTCAAAACTATGATATCAGCAAGGTATTAAAACTTGCGACTCATGTTGCATCGGATGTTGTTGAGCAAATAGAGGTTTATGAAAATCTTGGTGAGGCAATTGCCGGTTATGGTTATGTTGTCGGGACTACCGCGCGTCTCGGCGGGCAGCGTCAGGTTGTAAACACACCTTCAAACCTCGCCGCAAAGCTGGTTCCAATTTCACGTGAAAACCGTATTGCCATGCTATTCGGGCCTGAAGACAGAGGGCTTGCAAACGAGGAAATAAAGTACTGTCAAGCCCTTGTTAATATTCCAACAGCTGAATTTTCTTCGCTGAATCTCGCGCAGAGCGTGATGGTAATGTGTTATGAGATTTTCATTGCCGGTAGTGAAGACAATATTCATTTTTCACCACGTCTGGCCAATCAGCATGAGCTTGAAGGAATGTATGATCAGCTTAAAGACATACTTGTCAGGATAAACTATATCAATCCTGAAAACCCGGATTACTGGATAAATAAGCTGCGCCATTTTTTTTCACGAATGCGGCTTCGCTCAAAAGAGGTAAATATTATCCGGGGGATATGCAGGCAGATCGACTGGTACGGTAAAAAATCATTCAATGAGGGGCGCGAGGAAAAGTAAAGATTATGAGACTGATCAGGTTCGGCCCAAAGGGTAAAGAAAAACCCGGTTTGTTGGAAGAGAGCGGAATTGTTGATTTGAGAGCGATTTTTCCTGATATCCCTGACGTCGGCGAAAAATTTTTCAGGGATGGATGGCTTGAAAAGGCTGCACAGGTAACAGATTCGGGGCATGAAATGGATGTGCGTATCGGAAGCCCTGTTAATCGGCCATCAAAGATAATATGTCTCGGGAAAAATTATCTGGAGCATGCCAGGGAAGGGGGGTTTGATAGTCCTGAAAAGCCGCTTATCTTTTGCAAAGCTCCAAATGCAATAAGCGGTCCTTTTGATCCTATAGTTATGCCGAAAAGCAGCGGCCAGGCGGATTGGGAGGTTGAGCTTGCTGTAGTGATCGGTAAAGAGGGTAAAAGGATCAAGAATAAAGATGCATTCGATTATATAGCCGGATTTACTGTAATGAATGACGTGTCGGCAAGGGAGGCCCAATTTGCAGATTCCCAGTGGTTCCGGGGAAAGTCGTTTGATACGTTTGCGCCGCTCGGGCCTGTCATTGTAACCTGTGATGAGTTGGAGGATGTGAACAACCTGTCTCTTTGCGCTATTGTAGATGGTGTGACTATGCAGGACGGAAATACAAGGGATATGATTTTTGACATACCTTCAATAATAGAAAACATCAGTGAAGATATAACCCTTATGCCGGGGGATATTATTTCGACAGGGACCCCTTCAGGCGTTGGAATTTTCAGAGACCCTCCAATTGTTCTAAAGCCGGGCAATGTAGTTGAATGCCGTATAGAAAAAATCGGTTCGATAATAAATCAGGTTGTTTCCGTTTAAATGCTTAGCTTTTATGCGGCAGCTCCGCATCTTTCCTTGACATAATAAGCATATTGACCTAAAAAAACCTATCTCTGCCGCTAAGATCACGAAGAAATCACAATTTTAGTGTCCTGGTTTATTTTTTTTTATAATCCTGAATGTCTCAAAGCGCGGTTTATAGTTGTGCAAAGGTAATTGCTCAGGTTGTAAGGTTCACAGTTCAGGGTTCACAGTTGTTTCGCCTGCTGCGGGGTAATATTTCACCCAATGGGTGATCGAATCGCTGGTAACTATCCCGAAATAATACCTGCAGCGACAGTGCGCGAGCACGGCTGGAGAGCTAATAGCTTATCTCAGGTTTAACTATGAACAGAAAACACATATTGTACGCAGTCACGGCTATTTTTGTAGGCGGTATAATATGTATGTTTTTTATAAATATGTTTTTAAAACAGCCTGATTCTGACAGACCGGATTTGGACATATTTGATAAAGAAACCATAACAAAAAGCTTACAGCGTCCGGACAGGCAGGTTATACATCTTTATTTTGCCGAGAAGGATAATTCGTTTCTTATAGCAGAGGAGAGATCGCTTTTTCTTTCATCTGATCCGGCAGAAGCAGGGAAACAGATAATCGAAGCGTTGATAAAGGGCCCGGGAAAAGGGCTCATGCGGACAATTCCAGGCGCTGCAAAACTCAGAGCTCTTTATGTTACACAGGATGGGACGGCTTATGTGGATTTAAGCGTTGCGGTAAAAGAGCAGCATCCGGGCGGGGTTAAGTCTGAACTTTTAACAATATATTCAATAGTGAACTCATTAATATTAAATATCTCTGAAATTAATGCTGTAAAAATGCTCATTGACGGGAGCGAATCATTAACCCTGGCAGGTCATATTGATTTAAGTTCCCCCTTTTATGCCAACATGCTTTTAATACGATGAAAAGTAACAGTTTACGGTTCACGGTTATCGGTTCACGGTTGAAAAAACAACTGGTCTCTGTGATCTCTGTGGTAAATGTCTACAACAACAGATGGTTTGTCGCATAATGCTAAAGTATTCAAAAAAAAATAAAATTCAGAGCATACGTAATATCGGAATTATAGCACATATTGATGCAGGAAAGACAACTGTGACAGAGCGTGTATTGTATTATACCGGTCGTTCGCATAAAATCGGGGAAGTTCATGACGGTGAAGCTGTGATGGACTGGATGCCTGATGAGCAGGAGCGTGGAATCACAATTACGTCAGCAGTTACAACATGTCAGTGGAAGGGAAATGAAATACACATCATTGATACACCCGGCCATGTTGACTTTACAATAGAAGTTGAACGTTCGTTGAGGGTTCTTGATGGCGCAGTAGGAATTTTTTGCGCTGTTGGAGGTGTTGAGCCGCAGTCAGAAACCGTATGGCGTCAGGCTGACAAATATTTTGTTCCAAAGATTGCCTTTATCAACAAGTTGGACAGGATTGGCGCAAATTATTTTGGCGCTGTAAAAATGATGAAGGAGAGGCTGAACGCGAATCCTCTCATTCTTCAATTACCCGTAGGCATGGAGGAAGATTTTTCCGGCATTATAGATCTGATCGACATGAAACAGATTGTATGGGATGAAGATACCATGGGGTTTACTTATTCCATTCAGGACATTCCCGGAGATCTTCTTGAAATAGCTGAAGAATATCGTGGAAAACTGATTGAAACAGTAGCTGAAGTTGATGATGTAATTATGGAGGCATATTTATCTGAAACTGCTGTTACCAATGAAAGTCTTATCGATGCCATACGAAAGGCGACTATTGATCTGAAACTTGTTCCGGTTTTATGCGGCAGCGCTCTTAAAAATAAAGGGATACAGCCATTAATTGACGCTATTGTCAGATATCTTCCAAGCCCTGCCGATGTTCCTCCGATAAAAGGCATACATCCTGAAACAGGTGAATCCATTGAATGCATAGCCAGCGATACAGAGCCTCTTGCCGCGCTTATATTCAAGGTACTTATGACTGAAGGAAGAAAACTTTCTTATGTAAGGATTTACAGCGGTAAAATTAAGGCCAAAGAGGATGTATATAATCCTTTGCGCAAAAAAAACGAGAAGCTTACAAGAATATTGAGAATGCACGCAAACAAGAAAGAAAGGATCGATACAGCAGGTGCAGGAAGTATTGTGGGTGTTATTGGATTAAAAGAATCTTCAACAGGAGAAACTCTCTGTTCTATTGATCATCCGGTTATTCTGGAAAAAATCGAGCATGACAAGCCTGTAATATCTGTTGCTGTGGAACCAAAAACTCATGCTGATCAGGAAAAGCTTGATCAGGTTCTTGAGAAATTTATAGCTGAAGATCCGACGTTAAAGGTAAAGAAAGATGAAAATACCGGCCAGACAATTTTATCAGGCATGGGAGAACTTCATCTTGAGATAATAATCAGCCGCATGAAGCGCGAATTTAAAACCAGCGTAAATGTTGGGAAGCCTCAGGTTGTATACAGGGAAACAATTAATGTTGAAGCCGAAGCATCTGCGGTATTTGATAATGAGGTCGCCGGGCACCGTCAATTTGGCGAAGTAGCCTTAAGTTTAAAGCCTCTGGACAGAGGGGCAGGCAATAAATTCAAGTCAATGATTGCCGATGATATAATACCGGAAGCTTATATGCCGGCTATAAAGAAAGGTGTAATGGAGTCCCTGGAAAGCGGATCAATGATGGGATATCCGGTTGTTGATGTGGAGGCGGTTATTACAGGCGGTTCGCACAAAGACTCGTTGAGCACTGACCTGGCATATACTGTCAGCGCATCCATGGCATGCAAGAATGCGCTTGCAAAGGGAGAACCTTTTCTGCTTGATCCGATTATGGCGGTTGAAGTATTTGTGCCGGAATCATTTATAGGAGATGTTATCGGCAACCTTAATTCACGAAACGGCAAGATTGAATCAATTGAGCACAAGGCTGGGGTACAGGTTATAAAAGCAACTGTTCCGATGTCAAAGATGTTCGGGTATTCTACTTCATTAAGGTCGGCAACCCAGGGTCGTGGGACATTTATTATGCAGTTTTCGCATTTTGACCGGTGCTGAAGTATAATACAGGTTCACGGTTCACGGTTAAAGAACGAATTGAGGCCTGGCAGCCGGTACGTGAATTGTCTCGAAAAGTGTACCGCCTGACAAAGCAGCTAACAAATCATGCGGCAGAGTAAAGCGTTTTTTGAACATCGAACATATTAAAAGATAAACGTCCAACATCGAATTTTGAATAAGGTATTCTGCCAATTTATAAACTGGCGGAGTGTTTCGGTCTCTCAGCATAAACTCACCGATTCCATCATTCGATTTTAGAATAATCTGAAGAGCGGAGCGACATCATTATTCAATGTTCAATGTTCAATGTTGGACGTTCGACGTTCATCTTTTAATATGTTTCTTTCCGCATTTCCGTCTCATTTTTTCTGATTTCTTTCAACATTTTTTCAATTTGTTGCCTTTTATTCTGATCCTTTATTATTTTTAAAGCTCTGTATAAATGAAAGCGGGCATTTTTATACTGTTTTTTGTTTTTATAATACGTTCCGAGATAATAATGGGCTTTATCCAATTTTTCCTGTTTGCCATAGGTTTCGCCAAGAAAATATAATGCCTTGGTATAGTCAGGATTTATTGAAATTAGTTTTTCAAATGTCAATACAGCCTTGTCAGGTTCTTCAAGTTCTATTTGGGTGCGTCCAAGGAAAAACAGAGCTTCAGAATCATCAGGGATTAAGCTGATAGCGCTGTTAAGAGCGTTAAAAGCTTCCGAATACTGACCATCGAGAAAATAGATTCTTCCAAGATCTTTCAATATATTTGGGTCAAAGGCCGCTTTTTTTAGCGCTGTTTTGAGATGACTGATCGCATCTTTACGGTTGTCGGTTCTTGCCAGGATTAAACCGTATCCATAATGAGCCATGGGGCTTGAGGGGTAGTTTTTAACATCTGTTTTAAATTTTCTTAATGCCCTGTTTTCATCTCCATATATGGAAATTATCCTTGTATGGGCTATTTCAAAATCATAATGTGTTTTAATTGAAGTTTGGCCGGTTTTCTTTGCATTGTTTCCAAGCCTGGAGCTGATATAAATAATACGATCTTCAACAGCCGGATGTGTGGTCAGGTAAGTAGGAATTTGTTTTGAACCGAACCACTGCCTATTTCGTATTTTATTTAACATTGCCAATAATCCTGCGGCGCTGTATCCTGCTTTTGCAGTATATGTCAGACCTAACTGGTCAGCCTGTATTTCATCTTCACGGCTGTAAGCAAGAGATAGGGATTGACCTGCTGCCATTGAACCAATACTTACAGCGCTTGCGGCTGTTGCTCCTCCTCCGGTTCCAAGAAATATACCGGCTGCAATACCGGCAAGGGTTGCCAGCCCGATTTTTTTTGATCTTTCAATTTTTTGAGAAATATGACGGCAGACAACGTGGGCTATTTCATGACCGAGAATGCCGGCGAGTTCATCTTCATTGTCCATTGCTTCAAGCAGTCCGCTGTTTATAAATATATTGCCAGCCGGAGTGGCAAAAGCATTATAAACATCCTCCTTGATGATATAAAATTTATATGTAAACGGTTGTGGAGGAAGGATTGAGACAATCTTTTTGCCCACCTTGTTAACATAATTGACGATTAGAGGATCTTCAACAAATTCAAAATGTTTTTGAACGACCTTCATAACTTGGCGGGATAGTTCTTCTTCTTCTTTAACAGTGATACATAGAGCCTCTTTTGGCAGACCAATAAATGCAATAAAGGTAACAAGAGAATATATAATAATTAATTTTTTGATAAACATAATTTGAAGAATCTGCTTATTTAATACCAGACACTTGATGAATTCGTAAAAAGTCGAATTCATCAAGTGTCTGGTGCTAAGTGTTAAGTGCTAAGTGTTAAGTGTTAAGATAAAGCAATTTAATTGTCATATCAGACAGTTAATGCTTAACGCATTTCGTAAATAGCAATCGACTTTTTACGATGCTATCACATTTTAGCTTTTTGAAAATATAGCTGCTACAGGTATGATTAAATTTAAATGTAGTGGCGGGTTTGAAACCTGCTCATAATAAAAATAATAATCATTTGTATGTTTGAAAGATTGTAAAGGCTGAAAGAATAGTCTTTACAATTAATATGCTTTTCAAATATCAAATTGTGTGATAAAATTAAATATTTTTTTATTTCTCAATAGAAAGTTTAGCGGAAAGAGAAAACCTGACAAAATTTATTTTTACTTATTATGACACATATAATTTCCATAGCCAACCAGAAAGGTGGTGTAGGTAAAACTACCACAGCGATAAACCTGTCGGCAGCTCTTGCTGTTTCGGAAAAAAGGACGCTTCTTATTGATTGTGATCCACAGGGTAATGCCACAACAGGAATGGGGATAGATAAAACAGTTATAAATAAAACATTATATTACGGATTGATAGGCAAAGCCAATGCGAAAAGTCTGATTGTTGACAGTGATATTGAGACGCTAAAAGTTATTCCTTCTCGTGTTGAGCTTATAGGCTTTGAAGTGGAAATGATGTCACACCCTGATCGTGAAAAAATTTTAGAGAAGCTTCTTGCCGATCTCAAGGATTCATTTGAATATATTATAATAGATTGTCCGCCATCCTTGAGCCTTCTTACTGTAAATGCACTTACGGCGGCTGACTCCGTTATAATTCCCCTCCAGTGCGAATTTTATGCTTTAGAAGGGCTTGGGCAGCTTATACAGACAGTAAAGCGTATCAAACAGAGACTTAATCCTGGTCTTAAGATCGGCGGAATACTTTTTACCATGTTTGATAAAAGAACAAACCTGTCATACCAGGTTGCTGAAGAAGCGAAAAAATATTTTAAGGAACTGGTGTTTAAAACTGTTATTTGTCGAAATGTAAGGTTGGGAGAGGCGCCGAGTTTTGGTAAGCCGATATTACTGTATGATGCTGCTTCTACAGGCGCGAAAAACTACTTTGATTTGGCGGAAGAGGTAATGAATAATAATAAGTAACTATTTAGCCACAGATTTGCACAGATGAACACAGATAGGTTTAAATACAGTAACTACTCAGGCGTAGAGGGGCAAAGGCACAGTGGCACAAAGAAAAATAAAAAATATCAGTGAGATGATCAGCGCAGATCTGTGGCTGAAGTTGCTAATAATATTAGATCATCTGCCAAATGATTTTGTATGAGGCACTGACAACTACAAAAGGTGCGAAATGAAAAAAACAAACAAAACAACCGGTTCAAATTCAAAAAAACATAAAAAAATGGTTTTGGGGAGAGGCCTTGATTCTCTTTTGCCGAAAATTGAATCTGGTAAAGACAGAACAAAAGAATATTTTCAGTGTGATATCAATCTGATTCATCCAAACCGGTTTCAACCCAGAGTACATTTTTCTAAGGATGATCTTGAAGATTTACGTTGTTCCATTAAAGAGCATGGAGTTATTCAACCTCTTTTGTTAAGAAAGGATGTTGTTGGTTATGAGCTTATAGCTGGTGAAAGACGACTCAGAGCAGCCAGGATGGCTGGATTAAATCAGGTGCCGGTTGTTATAAAAGATGTGTCAAACGCTAATTTGCTGGAAATGTCTATTATTGAAAATATACAGCGTGAAGACTTAAACCCACTGGAAGAGGCTGATGCATATCAACTGCTTATGAGTGAGTTCGATCTTACACAGGATAAGGTCGCGGAGCGCGTTGGGAAAAGCAGATCGTCTGTCGCTAATTTTTTGAGGCTTCAAAAATTGCCGGAACAAATAAAGGCCGGCATAATGGATAAAACCTTGAGCATGGGGCATGCAAGGGCTATACTTGGCGCAGAGACGTCAGCGCAGCAGATGGCTGCGTGGCGGGCTGTTGTTTCAAAAGGTTTGTCGGTAAGGGAAACAGAAGCCTTTGTTAAAAGCTTGAAGGTAAAAAAGCAAAACCCGAAAAAATCTGCAATGAGCTCTGATGAAACATACCTGTCAGGATTAGCTGAAGATATCTCCCTGCGTCTGGGTACGAAGGTCAGGATTAAAAAGCACGGACAGAAGGGTAGGGTGGAAATTGAATTTTACAGCAATGATGACCTTGACCGTCTGTTAGATCTTTTTAAGCAGTAGTTTCTATATCAAAAGATGAAGATCCAACTCTGAACCCTGAACCAATTACTTTAGGTTATGCATATAATTATAGATGGTTACAATTTGATACGTCAGTCAGGTTCGTTAAGCGATCTTGACGGGCAGGAACTTCAGCTTGGCAGGGATGCTCTAATTGAAAAACTTGCGGCATACAAAAAAATAAAACATCACAGGATTACGGTTGTTTTTGACGGGGCAAACGCTCCTTCTTTTTCACAACGCAGACAATCTTTTAAGGGTATTAAGATCAGATTTTCACGCAATGGGGAACTGGCAGATACAGTAATAAAAAGGATGGCCGTGAAAGAAAGAGAAATGGCTTTGATTGTCAGCTCTGATCTTGATATTGTTAATTGTGCGGAGTCTTGCGGGGCTGCTACAATTAGTTCTCCCGTATTTGAACAAAAGATAGCAATGGCTGAATCCATGAGCAAAAGTGGAAGTAAAATGGAGGAGGACAACAGCGGCTGGATCCCCACAACCAAAAAGAAAGGGCCAAGCAGACGGTTGTCCAAAAAAGTTCGAAGGAGTATGGTCAAAATCAGGAAGCTTTGATTGTTATAAGGATTCAAGGGGGCAAGGATTCGAGGGTTCAAGGGGGTTGAGGATTCGAGGATTCAAGGGGTCAAGTGGGTCGAGGATGCTACGAATATCAAGCAATTACCAAAATATGGTTTTAGTGAGCGAAACCCAATAAATCATGCTGAAGGCTGTCTTGCACGGAAGTCCAAAGTGAACCCTATGTCACCTTGAATGCGACCAACCGTGAACTGTGAACCTGACAACCTGAGTAGTTATGAAAGAATCTAATATGAAACGGATATGTGTAATAGACGGACAGGGCGGCGGTATCGGCAGCACGATTATAAAACGGTTGAAGGAATCGTTTAGAGAAACTGTTGAAATAATTGCTCTGGGAACCAATGCAATTGCGACAGCAAACATGCTGAAAGCAAAGGCAAATTGTGGCGCTTCAGGAGAAAATGCAATAGTTCGGACCGTGAATAAGGTTGATGTTATAATAGGGCCGGTTGGTATTATTATTGCTCATGCCATGATGGGTGAAGTTACGCCAAGTATTGCGGAGGCAGTGGCAAGCAGTCCGGCAAAAAAAATTCTTATTCCACTTTCCCGGGAAAACATAGAAATAGTCGGTGCATCTTCCGACCCGCTTCCACGTCTTATTGATGCGCTTATTCAGGATAATTTAAAAAACATTAAATAAGGAAAGAATATCATGTGTGAAGCTAATGCTTATCTGATTGAAGGAAAAGAGGAAAAGTTGGTAATGGAATCTGTTGATACGATTGAACCCGAGGATGATGGCATTAAATTAACCAGTATCTTTGGAGAACAGAAATTTTTAAAGGCCGGCATTCATTCACTTTCTCTCGTTGATCATAAAGTTTTTCTTAAGGAATGAAAGTATTCCTTGCCAGAACTTCAGGTTTTTGCATGGGTGTTCGCAGAGCGGTTGAAATGGTTCTGGATGCGCCCGGCAAACATAAAAA
>JAFCZU010000694.1 GCA_019314185.1 Deltaproteobacteria bacterium
CACATTCCAGGTTAAAGAGATAAAAATACGTCCCAAGACCGGAGAACATGACCTGAAAATCAAGATTGGCCATATTAAAAAGTTTATAGGGAAAAAGGATAAAGTTAAAGTTACGGTTATATTCAGGGGACGAGAAATATCGCTTTCAGAGCTTGGCAGAAATTTGCTCGAAAAAATTGCTGAAGAAACTGGTGATATTGCGGTAGTAGAGCAATATCCTAAATTTGAAGGCCGTACCATGATGATGATTCTATCACCAAAGTAATTGCGGTAATAAATTTCGATATATTACTCTCCTGCGAACGATATAAGTAACTATTCGGGTGTTTAGACTGAATGCTATAGGCTGAAGGAAACAAAAGCTGAAGGAAACAAAAGTCTTCAGTCTAACCAACCTGAGTAGTTACGGATATAACTCACATTTATTTTATGGAATTTTCAAAAGCTGGCGTGAGCCGCTATCTGTGGTCGCTCACGCCATCTATGTTTTAAATAGTGCCTGAACGAAAACTAGAAAATTTTCCCAATTTCTGCGTCAGGCTTAAATTTTAATCCTCAAAATACTCAATGTATTCCTGCGGTTAAAATTTGCGCCTTTCTTGAACTTGAAAAAATTTTCTAGTTTTCGTTCTGACACTAAATAGGGAGAAAAAAATAATGCCAAAAATTAAAACAAATAGAGCTGCTGCAAAGCGTTTCAAAAAAACAGGTACAGGCAAATTCGTATTTTCGAAATCAAACGCAAGTCACATTTTAACCAAAAAGACAACCAAGCGTAAAAGGGGTTTAAGGAAGAGCCAGATTATTAGCAAACCAGATAGAAAAGAGATAAAACTGCTTTTGCCCAATGGTTAATCAAGGGGCGGGCTTATATAAGGGGTAACACTATGCGAGTAAAAAGAGGTTTTAAAGCAAATAGACGTAGAAAGAAAATTTTAAAGTTAGCCAAGGGATACCGTGGAGGCCGCAGTAAACTTTTCCGTACAGCTATAAATGCTGTTGATAAGGCATTAATGTATGCTTATCGTGATCGAAAAGCGCGAAAACGTGATTTTAGAAGGCTCTGGATCGCAAGGATAAATGCAGCGGCTCGCATGAACAACTTATCATACAGTAAATTTATTCACGGATTAAAACTTGCCAATATCGAGATTGACCGAAAAGTCCTCGCAGAATTAGCTGTGTCTGATCCCTCTGGATTTACCAGGATAACCGAACTTGCCTCACAACAAATATAGCGAAAGCCGATGATACCCCATCTCCTGCGTTGTCAAGGATTCGCAGTAACCTTACTACGGCTTTACCCTTGACGCCTTGAATCTGGAGCATCCTCGGCTTTCGCTCAATCAGGCTATAGATAGAGCAAAAAAAGTGGAAAGAACTATAGAACAAATTCATGAAGAAGCCTTTAAGGAAATAAAATCCGCTACAGATAGTGAAAGCATCAAAGCTCTTTCAACCCGGTATCTTGGCCGAAAGGGTATAATAACTCATTTTTTAAGGAACATTTCAAACCTTCCTCTGGAAAAAAGACCGGAGGTGGGAAAAAGGGCTAATGAGGTAAAAAAGAGCTTAGATAAGGCTTTCAATTGAAACAAAATCTTTACAAAAAGATTATAGAATTGATGTTTCCTTGCCGGGAAGGACAATCCAGCAGGGTTCTTTGCATCCAGTAACGCAAATTACATGGCAGATATGTGAAATTTTAGAAAAAATCGGGTTTGATATAGCTGAAGGTCCTGAGGTCGAAACAGATCACTACAATTTTGAAGCTCTAAATATCCCCAAGAATCATCCTGCAAGGGACATGCAGGATACTTTCTATGTTTCAGATAATATAGTTCTTAGAACTCAGGTAGAGGGTTTAATGGTTGATGAAGGCCTTTCTTTCGGTGATCTAAAAGGAATACTTACAACTTTTATCCACCACATTTTTGATAAAAAGACATCTCTCAGATTCCGCCCAAGCTTCTTTCCTTTTACCGAACCAAGCGCCGAGATAGACATCCTTTGTGTCATGTGCAGGGGCAAGGGGTGCAGGGTATGTTCACACACAGGATGGCTTGAAATTATAGGCGCAGGCATGGTCCATCCGGCTGTTTTTGAAAATGTTGGATATGATACAACGCGTTATACAGGACTTGCCTTCGGCATGGGAGTAGAACGTATTGCCATGTTGAAATATGGAATTGACGACATTCGAAAATTCTTTGAAAATGACTTGAGATTTTTAAGGCAGTTT
>JAFCZU010000277.1 GCA_019314185.1 Deltaproteobacteria bacterium
TTTTGAGCAACAGGGGAAACTCAAGTGTTCCGGAAATATTGGAGCATGCTGCGGATGTTGATTTTCAAGGGCTGGACAAGGATAAGGTTATTGAACTGCGGCTGGCAGGCAATAAGGATAATGATCTGTACCGCCTCTTGATTGTGGCTCAGTGTAATGCCCTGCATGATGCAATGCCATTTCTTTTTGAAAAAATTGATAATGAAACAGAACTTCTGCTTCCTGATAACCTTCTTCATTCCGATTCGACCATACGGAAAATGGTGACTGAAATTGATGAAAAAGACTGGAAGGATGTGGAAATCATCGGCTGGATATACCAGTTTTACATTTCTGAAAGAAAAAACGAAGTAATTGGAAAAGTTGTAAAGAGTGAGGATATTCCGGCAGCAACACAGCTTTTCACGCCGAACTGGATTGTCAAATATATGGTTCAAAACACTCTTGGGAGGATGTGGCTGGCAACCTATCCGGATTCTCTGCTGAAAGACAAGATGGAATATTACATTGAGCCTGCCGAACAGGAACCTGGAGTTCAGAAGCAGCTCAATGCCATCACTCCGAAAGATCTGAACCCTGAAGAAATTACCTTTTTAGATCCTGCATCCGGTTCCGGCCATATCCTTGTTGAAGCATATAATGTGTTTAAGGAAATATATCTGGAAAGGGGATACCGAATTCTGGAGAAGAATTTGTATGGGCTGGATATTGATGACAGAGCGGCGCAATTAGCCTGTTTTGCGGTTTTGATGAAGGCGCGAAGGGATGATCGAAGGATATTAAGCTGTGATGATTTGAAGCTGCACGTTATGGCAATACAGGAAACCAGCAGCTTTGATACCGAAGCATTGACTAAAAATCTGCTTAAGGAAAAAGTAATCCGGTTTACGGGTGAAAATGAACTGTTCCCGGATTTCAAAGGCCAGATGGCGTTAAGAACCATTAAACGCCCCGAAGTCAGCCGTGATGATGTTATTGAGTTGCTTGAGCTGTTTCAGCACGGCAAAACATTCGGGTCGCTGATCACTATTCCTGATGAACTTGACGAAAAGCTGCCTTTGTTTACACGTCTGATAGAAGATAAACTGCAAAATGGCGATATGTTTGAAAGGACGGCTGCATCGAAGTTTAAGCCTGTTGTGGAAATGGCAATAATTTTGGCCAGGAAGTATGATTGTGTTGTGACCAATCCGCCTTATATGGGCAGCAAAGGGATGAACCCGAAACTAAAGGCGTTCGCAAAGGAGCACTTCCCTGTCACCAAATCAGATTTGTTTGCTATGTTTATCGAGCGAGGATTCGACATGGTTATTGAACGTGGCTATAATTCAATGGTGACCATGCAGAGCTGGATGTTTCTATCTTCATATGAAATTCTTCGTGAAAGGCTCCTCAAAGAATTTACCATAACTTGCATGGTACATATGGCGAATATGGTGATGAGAATTGCATTTGGAACCGCTGCAACTGTTTGGCGCAATCTAAAGCAGCCTGAATTCAGAGGAAATTTCTCATATGTTTATTATGAGGATTTAACAGAAGATGATAAACCAAAACAATTCCCAATGCAAAATGACAGGCTGGCAACCGCCTCAGCCGCCGACTTCAAGAAAATTCCTGGCAGCCCGATTGCGTATTGGATAAGTGAAAAGATCGTGAGAATATTTGATAACGAAAAAAAACTTGAAAGCATTGCTCATGTTAAAGTCGGTTTGCAGACTGGGAGCAACGAAATATTTGTTCGGGAATGGTTTGAGGTCTCCGATAATAAAACAAGCTTTAATTCAAACAGTGCTCACAATTATTCTAGGAAATGGTTTCCATATAACAAAGGTGGTGAATATAGAAAATGGTATGGGAACAATGAAAATATTGTTAATTGGGAAAATAACGGTTACGAAATTCAAAATTTTACAGATAATAACGGCAAATTACGTTCTCGCCCACAAAACCGTGATTACTATTTTAAAAAATCTATTACTTGGTCATTTGTAAGTTCATCTTATTTTGGCGTACGTTATTCTGATTCAGAAGCAATATTCGACGTTGGAGGATCTTCTGCCTTTCCGTCTGATGCTGACAAATACTATTTGACAGGGCTTTTATGTTCTAAGCTATCGCACATTTTTATGAAGGCGATGAATCCAACATTGAATTTTCAAGCAGGAAATGTATCTGCAATTCCAGTAATTAAAAATAGCAAACTCAATAATCAGAACAGTATTATTGAACAGCTAATACAAACACATAAAGATGACTGGAATTCCTTTGAAACCTCTTGGGACTTCACCAACTTCCCCTTACTACAGCCTGACACCCACCCATCAACTCTAAAGGCAACTTACACCTCTCTTCTTTCCCACTGGCGCAACATGACACTTGAAATGCAATGCCTTGAAGAAGAAAACAACCGCATCTTCATCGAAGCATACGGCCTGCAAGATGAATTAACGCCGGAGGTGCCGCTTTCCGAAATCACACTGACTTGCAACCCGCATTACCGTTACGGCGGCAATAAGAGCGAAGAAGAACTGGAAGCTCTGCTGCTGGACGATACCATGAAGGAGCTTATATTCTACTCCATTGGCTGCATGATGGGGCGATACAGGCTCGACCATCCGGGCATTATCTATGCCAACAGTGGCAATGAAAATTTCTGGGAGATCTACAACCAAAAAACGAATAAACAATCAGATAATCCTTCTTTGCGTTCTTCGCTTTGCGGTGAATTCCAACCAGACGATGACGGCATCATCCCCATAATGGATCAAAACTGGTTTCCTGATGATGCCACCAATCGCTTTGTCGAGTTTCTCAAAGTTGCATGGCCCCCCGAACATATTGATGAAAACCTGAAATTCGTTGCCGACAGCCTGAAACCAAAAAATAATGAAGCGCCGGTCGATACTATCCGACGTTACCTGAGCGCCGGCTTTTTTAAAGATCATCTCAAAACATATAAAAAACGCCCCATTTACTGGCTGTTTTCCAGCGGCAGACAAAAGGCTTTTGAATGCCTGGTCTATCTGCACCGGTATAATGAATCCACCCTGCCGAGAATACGAAGCAACTATGTAACCCCGCTACAGGGCAAATTTAATGCAAGGCTGGATTATTTAAGGACAGAAAAAGACGCTGCCGACAAGGTTTCTGCAAAGAAAAAGATCCAGAAAGAAATAGATGTTTTAAAGAAAAAGCAGGCTGAACTTTCAGCATTTGATATTGAGCTGCGTCATTATGCAGACATGAAGATATCACTTGATCTGGACGATGGTGTTAAAGTGAATTATGGCAAATTCGGGAATTTACTGGCTGAAGAAAAGGCTGTAACTGGTAAAAAATAATGTAGGAGCGATTTCAACCGCGACCTATTGTGGCAGGTCACCAACAGATGTAAATTTATCCATATATGGTCGGGGTTAAAACCCCTCCTACAGGCAGAATAGCCGAAACAGGGGGAAGCGATAACCGGAAAAAATAAGGAAAATGTTATGATTGAAAAAATCGGACTTAAAAATTTTACTGTATTTGATGAGCTGGAAATTGACTTTGTGCCCGGGGTTAATCTGTTCATTGGGGAAAACGGAACAGGGAAAACCCATTTGTTAAAGCTTTTATATTCGTTTCATGCAATGGGAATCAAAAAGGGACTTTTCAAGGAATTTGCGAATAAGCTGTTGAGAGTATTTTTGCCCCAAGGTTTTTTATTGAAACGGCTGGTTCGGCGGAGAAAAGGGGCGAAAGAGGGATTTTCGATATCTATTACCAAAAATGGCGAACTATTAACATGTACCTTGAAAGATGATGGGCTTCATACGGAATTGGAACCACAGCACATGCTTCCGTCTAAATCGGTGTATATTCCTGTCAAAGAAATGCTCGCCAATGCGCCTGGGTTCAGGTCGCTTTATAATGAAAGAGAAATTCATTTCGAGGAGATTTATGCTGACATCATCGACAAGGCGCTCCTGCCCCCGCTTAAAAGCATAAGTCCTGAGAAGGAAAAGATTCTAAAGGCGCTGCAAAAAGCAATGGGGGGAAAAGTTCTGGAAAAAAATGAAGTATTCTTTTTAAAAAACAAAACCGGTGAAATTGAGTTTACCCTTGTGGCCGAAGGTATGCGCAAGCTTGCGCTTCTCTGGCTTTTGATCAGAAACGGGTCTATAGAAAAGGGATCGACCCTTTACTGGGACGAACCAGAGGCTAACCTTAATCCATCCATGCTTCCTTTGATCGTAATGATTCTTCTGGAACTGGAAAGAATGGGCGTACAAATCTTCATTGCGACCCACAGCTATGCTTTGCTAAAGGAGTTTGATCTTCAACGCAAGGAACATTCTCTTCGGTTTTATTCATTATTTATGGACAAAAACCGAGAAATTAATTTGGTCGCATCAGATTTCTACATTGGTCTATCTCCTAATAGAATCGCTGACCAGTTTGCAAGAATGTACAATCTTGAAATCGACCGGGCGATGGGGGGTAACAATGGGTAAGATGTTAAGTGAGGGTGAGCTCGTATTTGATTTTTCTGCTGCGATCAAATCAGATCAGTTTGATGATAAGGATACGCACAAATTGTCCCACTGCATGAAAGCGGTAGACTTTATAGTGGAATGGGATAATGAGTTCTGGTTTGTGGAAGTAAAAGACCCGTCTAACTCAAAAATACCTTCTGAAATCAGAAGAGATAAATTGAGAAAATTCATTGCAAAAATAGACAATGAAACCCTTTTTTCAAATGAACTTGGCCCAAAGATCAAGGACAGCTTCTTGTATCTTCATTTGAGCAAGAAACTCCCGCCCAAGCCTATGAAGTATCTCGTTCTTTTGGCTATTGGAAACCTTGATTCGGCATTGCTGCTTAGGTCAATGGATGACTTAAAGCGTTCGAGCTGCCTGTTGGGCCCGGGCAATTTTGCATGGAAAAACCATTATGTTGAAGAAGCGCTTGTATTCAATGAGCAAACCTGGAATGAAAAACTGAAACAATGCCCGGTGACAAGAAATATAAAATAGATCAAGGACATGTCTTATGGACATCAAACAAATCAAAGACAGCCTGAATAAGATTTTCAATGAAGAAAACAAGCGGATCATCTTCTGGTATGATGCTGAAAAAGAATTTGAGGATACTATTTCTTCAATTGAAATTGACGGCGTTAATATTCTTCATTTAAATGAAATCGGTTCGCTTGAATTAAAGATCAGG
>JAFCZU010000278.1 GCA_019314185.1 Deltaproteobacteria bacterium
TTAATGGACGACACCGTTTTTGTCAAACCATTTGCTTTTAAAGCGAATAAAGGTATAATTGATTTAAATTATTAAGCAGGGAAGGGGGATTACGCTCTTCCATCTTTTGACTGGCACCATAATACTCTGCTATATTTCAGCCACATTGAAGATAACCATGTATCATATTAATCAGAAATCCAAAATCCAAGAATCAATCCGGTCGCGGATGAATTGCTTATGCCGGTAAGATCAATCTTAATGACAGGCTCCAATGGCTCATAAGGAACTCAGATGAACAACATACCTTCTTCGATAAGAGACAACCACAAAAGAGGAAGCATCGAAGACTTTCTAAAACAGCAAATTGACAAAGGAAGCAATCTTTCTGTTGTATCGGCGTATTTCACCATTTATGCATATCAGCGGCTAAAGGATAGTTTGGATAATATTGAGTCGCTTGATTTTCTATTTGGCGAACCAACTTTCATTAAAGATATCGACCCGTTAAAAAAAGATAAAAAAGAATTTAAAATCGAAGATGACAAACTGGTAATTTCTCTTGAAAGTAGATTACAGCAAAAATCAATAGCAAAAGAGTGCAGCGACTGGATAAAAAATAAAGTAAATATCAGATCAATGGTAAGGCCAAATTTTCTTCATGGCAAAATGTATCATGTAAAAAACAGTAACAGTGTTCAAAAAGCAATCCTTGGAAGCTCAAATTTCACTGTGCAAGGGCTGGGACTGGGAGGCAGCCCGAATATTGAGCTCAATATGGAAGTGACCGATGACAGAGACCGGACTGATTTATTAAACTGGTTTGAGGAAATCTGGAATGATGGCACTGGCCTTGTGGAAAATGTAAAAGATGAAGTTCTTAAATATATTGAGCAGCTTTATATAGAAAACGAGCCTGAATTTATATACTTTAAAACACTTTACCACCTTTTTGAAAAGTTTTTATCAGAGCAAAGACAAGGCGGCCTTTTAAATGAGAATATAGGTTTTTTTGAAACAAAAGTCTGGAATATGCTCTATGCCTTCCAGAAGGATGCCGTCAAAGGGGTGATAAATAAAATCCTTAAACATAACGGCTGTGTGCTCGCGGACAGCGTAGGTCTTGGGAAAACTTTTGAGGCATTGGCTGTAATTAAATACTTTGAACTCTTAAATTACAAGGTTCTGGTGTTATGCCCAAAAAAATTGAGCGACAACTGGACCTTATATCAGGCTCAAAACAACAGCCTGTTAAACCCGTTGGTCGATGACAGATTGGGTTATACAGTTCTCAGCCATACTGATTTAAGCCGGGAATCAGGCAGATCTGTTACCAACATAGATCTCGGGACACTCAACTGGAGCAATTACGATCTTGTTGTAATAGATGAATCTCACAATTTCAGAAACAATACAAAGGGCAAACGTGATGAAGATGGAAAGATAATAAGGAAGAGCAGATACGAAAAATTGATGGATGATATAATAAATTCCGGTGTAAACACAAAAGTTTTGATGCTATCGGCAACTCCTGTTAACAATAACCTGAAAGATTTGAGAAACCAGTTATATTTCATTTCAGGCGGCAGGGATGACAGCTTTTATGAAAAAACCGGCGTTAAAAACATTGCACAAACCATAAAAAATGCTCAAACTGTATTTACATATTGGGCCGACCCCAAAAAAAATGCTCATCGCAATACAAAAGAACTTCTTGAAAAACTTGATTCTGCTTTTTTTAAACTTCTCGATGAACTCACTATTGCCCGTTCCAGAAAGCACATACAAACCTATTATAAAGATGAGATGAAACGGATCGGGGCCTTTTCCAAAAGACTTCCGGTGATATCAAAAGCTCCAGATATTGATACAAAAGACGAATTTCCTTCTTACGATAGAATAAACAAAGAAATAATGACTTATAAACTCTCTCTGTTTAATCCGTCAGCCTATGTAAAGGATGAGCACAAGTCTTTTTATGAAGAAAAAGCGGGAAAAACGATTGCAGCTTTTTCGCAGGAAAAAAGAGAATATTTTCTCATTGGAATGATGAAGGTAAACTTTCTGAAAAGGCTTGAAAGCTCTATTGAATCCTTTGAAATCTCAATGGGAAGAACAATAATCAAGATAAGCGAGCTTGAAAAGCGGATATTTGACTTTAAACAAAGAGACATGGATTCAGAAGAGATCGAGTCGCCTGAAATATATGATGAAGATGATGATGATCTCAATGATGCAAACAGTATCGGTAAAAAATTAAAATTCAATCTTGCGCATCTGGATCTGGATTTATGGCTAAAAGATCTAAAAAGCGACAAAGATGCTTTATCGCTTCTGAAGACAAGTGCCATGGCAGTGACGCCTGACAGAGATAAAAAACTTTCAGTATTAAAAGAATTAATAAAAGGCAAAATAGATAAGTCTCTCAACATCGGAAACAAAAAAGTGGTTATTTTTACAGCCTTTGCCGATACTGCCAACTATCTCTATGAAAACCTTAAAGGTTATATAAAAAAAGATTTAGGTTTAAATATAGCCCTTGTTATTGGAAGCGGCGCAAACAAAACAACGTTTGGAAAAAGTGAGTTTGGGCATATCCTTGCCAATTTCTCTCCTATTTCAAAAAATAGAGACAAAATACCTTCGATGTCACAAGAGGAGGAAATAGATATTCTTATTGCCTCAGATTGTATTTCAGAAGGACAGAACCTGCAAGATTGCGACTACCTTGTCAATTATGATATACACTGGAATCCGGTAAAGATAATACAGAGATTTGGACGAATTGACAGGCTTGGAAGTAAAAATGCTAAAATTCAGCTCGTAAACTTCTGGCCGACCGATGATTTAAATAATTATATCAATCTTAAAGACAGAGTTGAAGCAAGAATGGCTCTTGTTGATATTGCGGCAACAGGGGAAGAAAATCTTCTTGAAACAGACCAGCTCCAGGGTTTGATAGAAGATGATCTGAAATTTAGAAACAGGCAGTTGAAAAGACTTCAAAAAGAGGTTTTGGATCTAGAAGAATTAGATGAGAACATTTCTTTGAGTGAATTTACTCTTGATGACTTCAGAATAGAACTGATCAATTATATGGATAAAAACAGGCAGAAACTTGAAGATGCTCCATTTGGTCTATACGCAGTAGCTCCTTCGCCTTCCGGCAACTTTTGTAATGCATCTGATTTTTCAGACATAAGCGATAATGCAAAAGAGATTATTAAACTCGGCGTTATTTATTGTTTGCGGCAAAAAGGAAATACCGATGGAAATGAAGCCGTGAATCAGTTATCTCCATATTTTCTGGTTTATGTACGAGACGACGGCACAGTTCGTTTTAATTATACACACCCCAAACAGATACTTGAGATTTTCAGGCTGCTGGGTAGCGGAGCAAATAAACCTTATGAAGAATTGTGCGATATCTTTAATAATGAAACAGATAACGGCTCACAAATGGATAATTATAGCCAACTGTTAAAAATCGCTATCCGTGAAATAAACTCTGTATTTAAAAAAAAGGTAAAGATTGGACTAACTTGTGACAGAGGAGCTTTGCTTATTCCTAAAGCAAAACAGGCAGACAAAACTGATCATTTTGAACTGATAACATGGCTGGTAATCAAGTAGTGCGGAAATATGAAATTTAAGCAACTAATAGAGAGCGCAATAAACGATTTTAACAACTCCGATTTATTTGAAGCAGGCATAAATCTGTTTAAAACTCTCGGTTACAACACATACAGGCAGAGCAGACTTGATAACCGTACCTTTAAAGGCTTTTACAATGATTTTATTGACGGTAATGACAATATCCCTGACGTTGAAAAATTTAAGCAAAAAGCTTTAACTTTGGAATGGCAAAACATTGAGATGCTCTTTCAGCTTACAGAATCCGAAATGAGCAGCCGGGACTCTTTATTTGACACCGGCAGGGTTGATAACACCATTATAGAAGCATACCTTTTCTTTGCAATTGAACTAAAAGAAACAGATTACAACCGGACAAAGCTCTCCGATATCACCAGATATATAAACAGGGTATTCCCTATGCCTGTAATGGTTCTTTTCAAGTATGGAGGGTATTTAACGCTTTCCGTTATCAAGAGAAGACTCCACAAAAGAGATGAAAGCCGTGATGTCCTGAAAAAAGTAACCCTTATCAAGGATATAAAAATTGAAGATCCACATCGGGCGCATATTGAGATACTTTCTGATTTACGTCTTGAAAAATTAAGAAAAAAACATGCTGTCACAAACTTTGTGGAGCTTGATAAGGCGTGGCAGAAAACTTTAGACAGTTCCGAGCTTAACAAAAGATTCTACAAAGAGCTGGCAAACTGGTATTTTTGGGCGGTTGCAAACACAGAGTTCCCGGATGATGCTGAAAAAAACGTAGAGATAAGAAATCCCTCAAGTGTAATAAGGCTTCTTACCAGGCTGATTTTTGTCTGGTTTATCAAAGAAAAAAGTCTTGTTCCAGGCGAACTTTTTGACAAGTCAAAACTTGATGAGCTTTTAAATTATAAAGACAAAAACGAAAGCTCATTTTACAAGGCGATACTCCAGAATCTCTTTTTTGCCACTCTGAATCAGGAGCAGAGCAAAAGAGCATTCCGAAGAAACGGGCAAAATTATAATGTCACCAAC
>JAFCZU010000279.1 GCA_019314185.1 Deltaproteobacteria bacterium
GTTTGGTTGACGCAGCGCCTAATGGCAGAGCTTTTTCAAAAAGATGTCAGAACTATAAATCACCATATCCAGAGCATTTACGAAGAAGGCGAATTAGAACCAACCCCAACTATCCGAAAATATCGGATAGTTCAAACGGAGGGGAAACGGCAGGTTTCCCGTATTGTGGATTTTTACAACCTGGATATGATCATCTCTGTAGGTTACCGCGTCAAAAGTCATGTGGCAACCCGATTCCGTATCTG
Organism: Deltaproteobacteria bacterium; assembly: GCA_019314185.1. Next base: position 246 of record JAFCZU010000279.1, read on the forward strand.
GGCAACCGGGCGGCTGAAAGAATACATCATCAAAGGATTTGTGCTGGATGATGAACGCCTGAAAAATCCTGATTTGCCTTTTGATTATTTTGAGGAACTGACCCGTCGCATTCAGGATATTCGCACATCGGAGCGACGGTTTTATCAGAAAATTACCGATATTTACGCTACCAGTATTGATTATGATCCGACACTTGATATCAGCATTGAATTTTTCAAAACTGTGCAGAATAAAATGCACTGGGCTATTACCGGTCAAACCGCGGCAGAGATTGTTCATTCAAGGGCTGATGCTGAAAAAACCGATATGGGGCTGACGAATTACCGTGGCGCTAAAGTCCGAAAACAGGATGTGATTATTGCCAAGAACTATCTTGCTGAAGATGAACTGGCAGCGCTCAATAATCTGGTTGAACAATATCTGATTTTTGCAGAAGGTCAGGCGATGCGACGTATTCCTATGCATATGAGTGACTGGATAAAAAAACTGAATGCTTTTTTAGATATTAACGAACGCGATATTCTGACACATGCCGGAAAAATTTCCCACGAAATAGCGAAACAATTGGCAGAATCAGAATATCAGAAATTCCATATTAAAAGATTGGAAGAAAACAAAAACACGCTCAGTGATTTTGATAAAGCGGCAAAACAAAATGAGTCTTGATGAAATTATCAAATCAGCACGCGGAGAAAAAGAAGCGGATATTCTTTTAACCAATGCCAGGATTGTCAATGTGTTTTCCGGTGAAATCGTTGCCGGCAGCATAGCGATAGCCGGCGGTTACATCGTTGGGCTTGGCGCATATTCTGCAAAAAAAACAGTGGACATGAAAGAACGATTTGTCTGCCCCGGTTTTATCGATGCCCATGTCCATATAGAAAGCTCCATGACATGTATCACCGAGTTTGCCAGGGCCATAATTCCATTCGGCACTACAACGGTTTTTGCAGACCCGCATGAAATAGCAAATGTGCTTGGGACTGATGGAATAAATTATATGCTTGAATCAAGCAAAAACCAGCCCATGAATATATATTTTACCCTGTCTTCATGTGTTCCTGCAACAGACATGGAAACCTCCGGAGCAAAGTTAGGCATTGCTGAATTAATGCCTTTTATGAGCAATGACAGGATTGCGGCTCTGGCTGAAATGATGAATTTTCCAGGCGTAATATACAGAGACCCGGAAGTGTTGAAAAAGATTGAAATGGCAAAAACCCACAGGAAACCTGTTGACGGTCATGCGCCGGGCCTGACAGGAAAAAATCTTAACGCCTATATTGCCGCAGGCATTTCAAGCGATCATGAATGCACAACAGCAAGGGAAGCCAAAGAAAGGCTCGATGCAGGCATGCATATCATGATTCGCGAGGGAACCGCAGTCAAAAATCTATCATCTCTTATTCCAATTATAAACGAGCGATCTTCAAGGCGTATTATGTGGTGTACAGATGACAGGCATCCGCATGATATCATGCAACAGGGACATATTGATTCAATGGTTCGCGGAGCCATACAGTCAGGCATAGATCCTGTCATTGCCATTCAAATGGCAACAATAAATCCCGCGGAATATTTTGGTATAAAGGATATAGGCGCAATCGGACCGGGAAGACGGGCAGATTTACTTGTATTTTCAGATATGCATAATCTGCAAATTGAACAGGTTTATACCAATGGAATCCTGGTGGCGGAAAACAATCAAATGTCTCCTGAAATCCGCAAACCGGTTTCTATACCATCTAAGCCATCTATGAATGTTAAGTTTGATGCAATAGATTTTTCCATTGCTGCTGAATCAAACCATATAAGAGTTATTGATGTTGTACCGGATCAGATAATAACGGGTCAAAGTGTCCTGGAGGTGTGTGTATCTGAAAATAATGCTATTGCTGATGTTTCGCGGGACATTTTAAAGATTGCGGTTGTTGAAAGGCACACAGGATCAGGCAATATCGGCAAGGGCTTTGTAAGAGGTTTTGGATTAAAGAAGGGCGCTCTGGCTTCGAGCGTTGCGCACGACTCTCACAATATAATAGTTGTCGGGACAAATGACGAAGACATGAAAACAGCGGTAGAAGCTGTAATAAAAATGGGCGGAGGCCTGGCCGCTTCATGTGACAATAAAGCATGCGCCACCCTTCCGCTTCCTGTTGCAGGACTGATGTCTCAGGAGCCTGTTTATGCTGTGAGAGAAAAGATGGACAAACTGCTTGAAGTTGCGCGAGATTTCGGCGCAATCTTAAACGACCCTTTTATGACCCTGTCCTTTTTAGCGCTTCCGGTCATTCCCGAGCTGAAAATCACAGACAAAGGGCTTGTAGATGTAAAGCAGTTTTGTATAGTCCCGCTTTTCGCAGAATAAGCGGAAAAATACAGAACAGCGGTTATTCGCAATGGTCAATTGTTTAAAAGAGTTTTAAAAGAGTTTTAAAAGACTATGCCTGCTAACCTGGTGAAAAGTAACGATTTGTTATCTATTATAAAAAGACCGAACAAGGGTATTTATTTTCTCGTTCATTTACCAGCTTACACTTTTAAAAAAATTGTAACCTACTTTAAAATTGCCGTTTTTTATGCACTTTAAAACCATTATTTGGCGTACCGGACAAGCTACTGGGGAAGTTGGTGGGGAAGTTGGTGGGGAAGTCCAAAGAGTAGTTATTGTGATGAATGGAGAAATGAAAAGAGCCGAAATTCAGCACGCCCATGATTTTATGCGTTTCTTGTTTTATTTTGCGTGTTTTACGGAGATCGCAGACATATATTTTGTCTAATTTTATGAGCTATTGAAAACCAGGAAACCCGTTGATTTTGCCGGCGGGTTTGTTAACATTGGGGAATAAGGGCTATTGAGACGGAATCAGATAGTTAAAAAATAAACGGAAAGAAACTATTATGATGACATTGCGACAATTTTCTGCGGAGCCATCCACAATTCCCACCATTACCAGTTGGTATCTGGCCGATTTGAGTAAAGCGCAGGGTAAACAGGAATTGTTTACTCATCAATCGCCTCAAAAACTCAAGATTCTTCGCGAGCATGCCCTGATTGAGAGCGCTGTTTCTTCAAACCGCATTGAAGGCATAAATGTTGACCAGTCCCGGATTAATACACTTATTTTGGGGGAACCGTTTTTAAAGAACCGGGATGAAGAGGAGGTTCGAGGCTACCGTGACGCTTTGCGACTCATCCATGAAAAGGCCGGGGGAATTGCCATTTCAGAGGATACTATCCTGAAATTTCATAAACTTTCGCGCGGGCAAATATGGGATGCCGGTAAATATAGGGAAAAGAACATAGACATCATCCAGAAATACCCTGATGGCCGCCGGCGGGTGCGTTTTGAAACTGTTCCCGCAGATCAAACGCCTCAAGCTATGAGCGAAACGATTGAACTCTGGTCTCGTGGGCTTCGAGAACGATGGGCTCACCCTTTTGTCCTTCTGGCCGCCCTGAATCTCGATTTCCTGTGCATTCATCCCTTTCGTGATGGCAATGGCCGAGTCTCGCGTCTTCTTTTGCTGCTGACCTGTTACCACTCAGGACTTGAAGTTGGCCGCTATATAAGCCTGGAACGGCTGATTGAACAAAACAAAGAACGCTACTACGAAACGCTTGAGCAAAGCTCGCAGGGCTGGCATGAAGGAAATCATGACCCATGGCCTTATATCAATTACATTCTCTCAATTCTCAAAAATGCTTATCGTGAATTTGAAAATCGCGTCGATCAGATGAAAAGTCCCCGCGGAGCCAAAACAGAGCAGGTCGAGGCAGCGGTTAAAGCATTTTCCGGAACATTTACCCTCTATGAACTTGAATGCGCATGTATGGGTGTTAGCCGGGACATGGTTAGAAAAGTGTTGAGAAATTTACAAAAGACTGGATTCGTAGAATGCCTGGGCCGTGGTCCCGGGGCGGTTTGGCAAAAAAAAGGGTAGTACCCTTAAAAAGGGGTAATAAAGAGGGTAATAAGGCAAACACCTGATGAAAAGACATATGTGGAGATCCCCTTTATGTGGGCAGCGGAGCACCCATATTTTTATGCGTTTCTTGTTTTATTTGCGTGTTTTACGGAGATCGCAGACATATATTTTGTCTAATTTTATGAGCTATTGGAAACCAGAGACCTGTTGATTTTGCCGGCTGGTTTTTTAACATCGTGGCATATGCCTTGGTGCGGGGGTGCAGCAGCATGGGAGTGTTAAAAAGAATTTAAGGCTGTCAGAGCAGCGAATAGATATCAACAAGTTGTGGCGGAAGTGCATGGGAATCGAACCCACCCGGGACGGTTTTAGCGCCCCACACCGGATTTGAAGTCCGGGAGCCCCACCAGTGAGCTGCGCACTTCCATTTTGGCAGAGGTTGTCAAAGGTTATCATATTATTATAATATTTTTTGTCAATAAATATGTAACCATCCTTAAGGCATCAAAAGAAATAGGCCATTTTTACCACAGGGCACACAGCGATTACAAAGGAATAGATTATTAAAAGCGCTATTACGAAAGTACGAAAAATGATGGTCTCGTAAAAAATCTTTTGTGAACGGCTTTGAATATTTCAATTGCGCCCAAAATGATTATGAAGTAAACAAAATCGACTTTTTACGAATTCATCAACGTTGAATATCGAACGTCCAGCATCGAAGGATGATGTCGCTTTGCTCTTCAATTTATTATAAAATTGAATGAGAAAAAAAGATACAGAGGTCAGAAGATAAAGCGGAAAGCCGGCAACAGTGAACCGTTAAACCATAAACCGTTTTTTAACCAGGAGACCCACATAATATGTTAGCCTATTTTGACTGTTTTTCCGGAATAAGCGGCGACATGACGCTTGGAGCATTTATCGACCTCGGAGTGCCTGTAAAATGGCTGAAGGAAAATATCGGCAATATTCCATTAACAGGTTTTGACATCTCTGTTACATCTGTTTTCCGCAATGGAATAAACGCAAAAAGCGTTCATGTAAAAACAAAAGATACTGCTGAATCAAGAAATTATGCTGAAATACGATCGTTGATACAAAACAGCCGGTTATCTCAAAATGTAAAGAAAAATAGTCTTGAAGCATTCAAAAGGCTTGCGGAAGCTGAAGCGGAAATTCACGGGCGACCTGTGGATAAAGTCCATTTTCATGAAGTCGGCGGTATAGATGCCATTGTTGATATTGTCGGCGCCGCTCTTTGTGTTGAATATCTTGGCATTAGCAGGATAATAGCGTCAAAGCTTCCGCTTGGCACGGGTTTTGTTAACTGTATGCATGGAACACTGCCAGTGCCGGTACCAGCAACACTTGCGCTTCTTAAAGATGTTCCGGTTTATGGCTCAGGAATTTCTCATGAACTTGTGACTCCAACCGGTGCGGCAATTATTGTTACACTAACAGAATCTTTTAAACCAATGCCGGATATGCTGATCAATAAAACAGGCTACGGAGCTGGCAAAAGAGAGCTTGAAACAATACCGAATCTTCTGAGAATTGTTACCGGAAACACTCAAAGCCATAAATCATACGCTCAAAAAGACAGGATAGTAATTGTCGAAACCTGCATTGATGATATGAATCCTGAAATCTTCGGGTTTGTCATGGATCGCTTGTTTGAGGATGGAGCGCTTGATGTTTACTGGCTCCCTGTCTTTATGAAAAAAAACAGGCCCGGTACAATGGTGCAGGTTCTTTGCCGGACAGACCAAAAAGAGGCTGTAATAAACCGTATTTTATCTGAAACCACATCATTGGGTGTAAGATACTATGATGTAGACAGGTCATGGCTTTCCCGCGAACAGATTACGGTGAAAACCGAATACGGAATGGTTAAGGTTAAGCAAATTACAGATACAGATGGAAGGCCTGAATATGAAGTTTGTAAAAAAATTGCTCTTGAAAAAAATATTCCGATAAGAGTTGTGTACGATAGAATAAGTCAGAGGTCAGAGGTCAGAGGCCGGAGGTCGGAGGTCAGAAAGAGAAAAAGATGAACGTCGAACATCGAACGTCCAACATCGAATTTTGAATGATGATGTCGCTTCGCTCTTCAGTTTGGAAAAAGCAACCGTGAACCGGTAACTGGAGCATGGGAACGAGCAACCAACGACAAGCAACTATCAACTATGCCTTGACAAAAAACATGCCTGAATATAGAAATTGGCCATGAATTTTAGAGATAAATCGGTCATATTTTTTGCAACCGGCTGTTTTATCGGAAACATCCCTTTTGCTCCAGGTACCTTTGGAACTATTCTGGGGCTTCCGCTTTGCTTTCTTTTAACCAAAACCGAGTTTTCGACGACCGTTTTTTTGGTAGTGATGTTAATTGCTTTTGCTATATTGATTGCTCATTATGCTGAAAAAATATTAAAAAAAAACGATCCTGGTTGTATTATTATTGATGAAATTATAGGAATTGTGATAACATTTATTGGTTTAAAATT
>JAFCZU010000280.1 GCA_019314185.1 Deltaproteobacteria bacterium
GGCTCGTCCAGATGCCAGACTATCTTCTCAATGACTTCAAGGGCACGGGGTTTGGCCACAAATTCATGATGCTCTGTTTCATACTTTTCAGCAACCTGCCGCGCAAAAGCCAGCTCATTGAACCGTTTTTCAGCAAAACCGATGGACGCAGTAATCAACGGCTCTCCCTTCATCCATGGGGCCATGTGAGCCACGACAGCGCTGGAATCAACACCACCGCTCAAAAAAGCACCCAATGGCACCTCACTTATTAACCGCTTGCGTGTGGCCTCGGCCAGACGCTCATCTAACTGCTTTGTCAGGAGTTTTTCGTCTCGACTCTTTGCGTCAAACAGAAGTTCCCAATAGGGCCGGGTCCGCACCTGGCCGTTCTTCATAACAAGGCGGTGAGCGGGACGAAGCTTAAAGATATTTTTGAAAATAGTCTTAGGTGACGGAATATAGAGGAACGTTAGATAATCATCTATAGCCGTTAGATCGATGTCTTGCTTTACAGAGGGATCGCACAGCAGGGCCTTGAGTTCAGAGGCAAACAGGAACCTGTTCCCATTTGTGGTATAAAAGAAGGCAAACATGCCATTGAGATGCTGCACCAGGTTTTCTCCCCACTCCTCATAGCCATGTACGAGGACTTCCGTATCACTACGAGTTCGGAAGATATGCCCCTTGCTTTGTATTTCCCATGGGCTGTCTGCCGGTATCCAGATCGATGATACTGAGGCGTCGGTGTCCAAGGCCAATGCTGCCGTTTACATAGTATCCCTCGTCATCGGGTCCCCGGTGGATAAGAGTATTATTCATCTTTTTTAGAAGATTTTTGTCTACCGGACGATTGTCTATATTATATATTCCGCAGATTCCGCACATGTTAGCTCATAGCTGATAGCACATAGTTAAGACAACCAAAAATAATCTCTGAGTTCTTCGCAACTCAGTAGTGAGTATATTTTCGGTATATATTAATTCACCTTTTCCCACTCCCGAAAATGACCAACATCTTCCCTCACAACTGCCGTGGCGTCAACGGCGTCTGCCATTTGAACCAGCGAACTTGCAGCAGTAAGAAAGGTACGGTAATCTGAGAAATGAAATAGATTTCAAGCCTTTCTTCCCACAAAATAAACCGCCGAGGCAATGTGTGCAGATCGAGGCTTTTTAATCAAGAGATAGTCCAGATATCGGATGGGGGCGAGAATTATGCGAAAAATGGCGTCAAAGACCTTGTGGATTAGCCCTTTATCAAAAAGAGTGCAGATTAAGTAGTTAACCACCCAGTTAGTTGCGGAAGCAGGACCAATATGTACACCGCTGTCCAGTTCGTCAAATCCTCCTTTTTTACAAAAGAGTCTCAATCCATCAAGCGTCCATCGCCAATAATCAGCAGGGTCAGCATGAAACCCTTGGATAAAGGGCACTTCAATATGCACAATCCCTTGTTTCTTAACCAACCTGTAGATTTCAGAAAAGACTTTATGAGGATCTTCTACATGCTCCAGTGTTCCAGTGCAAAAAATACAATCAAATGATTCGTCTGGCAGAGGAATTTGATGGATATCGCAGACCAAGTCTGTGCCTTCTTTGACGAATCCGTCTATTGTGAAGGTATCATTCGTTATCTTGCGACCGCCAGCTCCTACGTCACATATTCTGGCCCCTGGCCGAAGCCTGGCCAACGTATTGGAAATCTGCGGATTTGCTTGAATTGTCAAACTGGGAATGAATCCCCTTATGCCCTTATTATTAATTTGCCATCGCATTGGTTGAAACAATCTCCTTAAATTAGTGTAAAACTTTTTGAGCTACCCTTTCCCAGGTATATGGTATTTTTGAGTTGCTTTTGGTCATCAAGATCGACCAGGATTCCATAATCGGCGCTTCTTACGACTTCTTCATTGCCTCCCACTTTTTGGTTACAACTGGTTTGCCGCAGGCCATGGCCTCAAAAAAACATCCGCCCACCCTTCATTACTAGTACTCCGTCCCAGAAGTTCTGACTACATTAGTGGCAATGCAAAATCCGTGATTTCAATACCACATTGAACCTATTTCTTGTCATGATATTCAATAAAATTAACAAGATGTAAATATAATTACGGCTCAATTGAGGCCGAGGTTTCACGGAACATCAACTGCCAGAAAACATGTCAAAACTTTTGGGACGCAGTACTAGTAGTAAGGCAGAAGATATCTGCTGCATTTATCCATTTATTTAAGACTTGAAACCCGGTCATTTGGGCCGAGTCAGAGTCAATCTGCTTTGCCGGTTCATTTACCGGGGGACATTTTGAACGCTCTCTAATCCGTCATGCTCTCGGTGTTCTCTGCGTCCCATTGCCTGCCCCCATAAGGAGAAACGACTGTATCGAGGCGCTCTTTGTGGTAAAATTTAAAATTCGTTACTGACTTCTACGGACAAAGACAAGACTCGTAAAGGTCTTCATACTTTTTTACCATTACGTCCAACGTGAATTTCTCTTCAAATTGCTTCCTTCCTTTTTTTCCCATCAGCTTTGCTTTTGCCTTATCAGTCAGTATTTCAAGAACAGCCTTTGCCAGATCTTCCGGCTGGTCAGAAGGCACAAGTAGTCCGTTGCTTTCATGCTTGACAATTTCAGCATTACCCCCCACATTGGTAGCGACTATCGGCTTTGCGGCCGCACATGCCTCAATCAAGGTGAGAGAAAGTCCCTCGCTGAAGGAACATAAGACAAAAACATCCATCACACCCAGCAATTCTGCAATATCACTCCTTGCTCCAAGAAACTTGATATTGTTTTGCAGTCCAAGGTTTGTTGTCAAACTTTCCAATTCGGTTCTAAGAGGCCCATCACCAATGATCAGCAAGACCGCCTCAGATAACCTGGCTGCAATGATTTTCATTGCCCTGATAAGGCAGGTATGGTTCTTTATGGGGTCCAGTCGTGCAACTATACCGATGACGGACTGATCGTCTGTTATCCCAAGTTCCCGCCGTATCAATGTGACATCATGATTTTTTCCAAATCTTTGTGAATCGATGCCATTGTATATCTTTATTATTTTTTTTTCATTCACACCCTCATGCTGAACAAGATATCTTTTTCCATGTTCTGCCACCACCACGACCCGATTCACCATTTTACAAAGCAGGCTGTTGGCTATCTTGACCTTGCTACTTGATGAAAAATCCCTCCCATGTTCCGTATAGATAATACACTGGGTTCTCGCTATCTTGCCGGCCAGGGTTCCGTAAAAAAGAGCGGTTGGATTGTGAAGATATAGAATCTTAATCTTTGATTTTTTCAGGTACCTTGCGAGCTTGAACGGATAAAAATAGTCAATCCCAGGCCGTCTTCGTAGCAGATGCACCCCAATGCCCTTTTCAGATAAACCTTGCGATAGACTACCAAGGGAATCATAACAGCAGATAGAAGGGTGATATAAGGAACGGTCTATTCGTTCAAGGAAGTTAACGACCATGATTTCAAGACCGCCTATTTCAAGGCCCTGGATGAGATGGAGTAGGTTAATTTTTTTCATTTTAAATTAATTTACTTGTATAGAATTTCTTTTTTGACAGGATGTACAGGATGATCAGGACGTAAGACCTACCTGCCGGCGGGCAAAAAAGTAAAGAAATCATGCCTGCCCGCCATTGCTCTTGCTCAGGCGAGGCGGGCGGGTAAATCTTGTTAATCCTGTCAAAAAAGTCCGCCTGAAGGACGTTAAGCTAAAAATGGTGGGCAATGCCCACCGTTATTTTATGTATAAGGAATAAGTGGTTAAGTCGGTTTGAGGTAAGTTCTCAATAAATTCGGGACAACTTCGGTATTAGCACTATGAATCTCAGTGCGATACCCGAATTTACATCCTCTCAACGTAGGGGCGGGTTTACCCCGCCAGTCAGAGCTTCGGAGCCGACATCTGCCGCAGGAACTTTGTGCTGCAATTGACACAAGCGGGATAAACCCGCCCCTACGAGGAAGTGTCTTACCCGAACTTATTGAGATGTTACGGTTTGAGATAAATTTATTGATTTAATTATCGTTTTGTGACATTTTGTAGCTATAAAGGAGGCTTTCATGAAAGCGACAGAAATAATTAGAGCCCGTGTTCCGGTTGAGTTAAAGCATAATTTTGAGACCATAGCGCAGCATCAGGGTATGAGCGCCAGTCATGTACTGCGACGACTCATGGAACAATATATTGAGCGGGAAAAAGAATTAGCACAGCGCAAAGAAGAAACTTTAGAAGCTCTTGAAGACATCGAGACTGACCGGGTTGTAGATGGTGATGAAATTCTGACATGGTTGGCCAGTTGGGGAACTGAAGATGAACTGGAACCGCCAACATGATATTACAATTTTCAAAAGCGGCTTTGCATGACTTGAAACGTCTGAGAGAATTCATTGCCCATGATAATCCAACAACAGCTCAACGAATATCCAAGAGACTGCAAGGCGCAATCAAAAAACTTATGGATGCACCAAGAATAGGACGGCCTGTGGAGGATATGCCCGGAGAAATACGGGAGTTTATCTTTGGACGTTATGTTGTGCGCTACGAGGTTCGAAAGGATGTGCTTTATATTCTTCGAATTTGGCATGGTAGGGAAAATAGATAAACTGGGGTATCCGCTTGGCTCTTGTAATCATACTATGTAGAATGTGGGTGTGGAGGATTACCCCAAGACAGTTCTTGAGTTCCAGAAGCGCTTTACTACAGTTGATCCGATAACTGGACAAGATGTCCGGGGCGGCCGACCGGATTCGTAGAAGCACAACATATAGCGTATACAAGAGCGAAGCGGATACCCCAGTAGATAAATTAGCAAATCCACAAGTTTGATCCACAATTCTTCCACCTGTACACATACCGTTTCTGGCTTGGTTTTTCTTTTATTCAAAACTAAAAACTGAACAACTCTCGTCTATAAGACGAGAGGTTCATGAGGGGTCGATTGGAAATCGACTGTCATCTGTAACGGGTTCGCCCTCTTGCTCCTCAATGTATTGTTGAATTATTTCATCCGTAATATTACCGGAGCTAACTGCCAAGTACCCGCGTGCCCACAGATGTCTGCCCCAAAACTTCTTTCTCAAATGGGGAAACTCCGATAGCAACCTACGTGAGCTT
>JAFCZU010000281.1 GCA_019314185.1 Deltaproteobacteria bacterium
TGGAAGCATTCTCTTGAAAGAGTTGAATTTTTTTACTTATAAATCCGATAATTCCGCACATTTACTCAAACTCGCTGACCATGTTACGCATCAAATCCGCCAAACGCGGTGCAGTAACCTGTAAAGAATATTGAGATTCTACTTTTGCACGAGCAGCTTTGCCCATATGGTCTCTCAGTTCATAGTTATTACCCAAGGTCTTTAGTGCTCGAACCCAATCAGAAACGGTTACAGCCAAGAATCCATTTACGCCATCTTCGACAATTTGTTGATTCACGCCTACTGGAGAGGCTACCACAGGCCGACCGCACGCCATATACTGGATCAGTTTGTAGCCACATTTGCCACGTGTCCAAGGATCATCGGGCATAGGCATTATGCCAACATCAAAGTCCTGAATATTTTCGACCTCAGTTTCTTCCGACCACGTCCGAACCTCAGTAGGGACACCATCTAATTGAACTTGTCCCGAACCTACGATAACTAACAGTGCATTTATATCACTGCATACCTTGGCTAATGCATGAGTTACGAAATAAAGGTATTTGGCAGTGGTAGGAGAACCTATCCAACCGAACTTAACCACATGTTTTTTGCGATGTGGTTTCGGACGGTACGTCTCCAAATTAACCACTGTAGGCAGGCATTCAATCCATCTGGCTCCTGCCCTACTTGCTCGATCCGCCAAGTACTTATTACCTGCAATCACAAGAGCTGCTCGATGCATGACTTTATCAATCTTATCACCCAATATTCTACGCACCATGCGCCATTGATGCATGTCGTAACGGTGAAAAACAGCGTCGTCATAATCAACAATATAGGGAATACCAAAATGAGCAAGAATCCCCTCTGCCCATGCAGGAAGCCAGGGCAAGATTTCGTATTCGATCCACAACAAATCAAAACGATTACTTTTTAGCAGGCAACCAATCCTTCGAACATAAGCGTCAATAACAGATAACAAATCGACACGCCTGCCCGTGTATAAGTTTTTTATGTATTCGTCTCCCAGCAAAGAAGCCACGGTTACGTCAATGCCCTGACCCTTTAGATAGGGCAAATACTGATAGCATCTAAGCCGGCTGCTTGCACCAAGACGACTGTAACGACTAAGAAGGAGGATTTTCATTTTGTTTTGCCACTATTCGCAAAGAATACCATCATCGGCATACTCCCCCATAAACGCACAAAGCCCTTTAATGTCTCTTTTGCCTCTGTTGGAGACCGCTTCCATATGGATAGCAAAAGCCTGGAAAAAGGCTCAAAGAAAAAAGTGCCTACCATTAAAAATGTTGCAGAAAGCCAACCAAAATGTTTATATCCGTATTGAATCCGGCTTCTCAAAGAATAAAAAAGCCTCGTTGCCTTGACCTGATCCGAAGTGCCTCCACCCTTATGATAGACTTGGGCATCTGCAAAATAAATGGTCTTCCAGCCAATATTGTAAGCGCGATAAGAAAGATCTACTTCTTCAAAATAAACAAAAAAACGCTTATCAAAGCCGCTCATGGTTTTAAATAATTGCCTGCGGATCAGGAAAAAAGCGCCCATCACCTGATCAACCTCACGAGTTTCCCCGTGGTCCCACTCGCTCATAAAATGGCTGGGGAAATATAGCGGAAAGAGCATATTAAACCCAAGCATTTTTGAAAAAAACATACCCGACGTAGGAAACCTGGCACAGGTGCGGGCAACCCCGCTGTCTTCATCCACAAGCTGTATACCGGTAATACCGATTTTTTGATTTTCCGGTTGTTCCATAAAGGCAAGAGGTTTAATCAAAGAATCTTCAAAAAGACGGGTATCAGGATTAAGAAACAACAAATAATCCGCCCCACTTCCCCTCGCACCTTGATTGCATGCTACTGCGAATCCACGGTTTTCCGCGTTAGCAATAACTCTCAAAGGCAGATCGAACACATTGAGCTTATCCATGGACCCATCACTTGATGCGTTGTCTACCACAATTATTTGGTTTAGTTCATAACTATCCTTATTGCAAGATACTATGGATTCGAGACACTTTCGTAACTGTTCGCCTGAGTTCCAGTTTACAATAATAATATCTATGGATGTAGCCATAAAAATTTCTCATTTCACTTTTTCAGCACCAAACCAATTTCCTCTCCGCTCAGATGCCTTGCTTTCAAAATGGCCCATTCGGCGAACTGCATACAGCGTGCCCACAAAAGAATAGAAATTGGTTGAGGGCTTCCGTTAACATATGTTCCTTTTAGTCGAATAGACCGGCTCCCTATGAATAGCCAACTCGCGCCATGTATGGAGGTACATGCTTTCAAATCTTGGAAGCCGGCTTTTTTTGTTAAACGGAGCAACGCTTTGATACTAAACACATATAGATGTCGTGGCGGTTCCAGACCTCTCCAATCTGCCCCGTAAAGTCCATGCCCCCAGCTTTCACCGTTAGGCGTCATTATGACCAGGTAACCACCAGGTTTGAGGATACGATAACTCTCCTCAAGGAGCCCAAGGGGATGATGAACGTGTTCAACGAGATGGCTCATTGTAATAGCATCAAAATGATTCTCAGGATACTTCCGGGCCTCCAGAGTGCCAACGTGCACTTTCAGGCCCTTTGACTTGGCATTTTCGACCGCAGACCGATCAAAGTCAACACCTTCAACACACCACCCCATATTCTGCATAAGGTTAAGCATCTTTCCACTACCACAGCCCACTTCCAACAAACGGCCGCTTGGCTGAGCAGACAGATACATCACTGCAAAATCCAAATCCGCCCTCCTGCCAGGGTGAAAATAAGCGACCATGCTCAAAAACCGCTTCCACATTGCAACCGACTCTATGTGGTACCCGTATTTATGAGCGAGATAGCCCTCTTTAATCAAAGCATATGCTCTCCGCCACACGTTTCGGAGATCCGGAACGTCATCCCAATGGGTGTAATAATTTTGATACGCCTTGCCGATATCTTCTTTCACGGGCATGGGATCAAGCCACATCAATCCGCATTCGGGATTGGGACACTTCCTTACGTTCCATTCGCCTGGAGTTCCGAAAATGCGATCCCTCAAGTCGTGGTAGAGCATCTTGCCGACTGAGCCACATACATAGCAGTCGGGGCAAGAGCTATCCATGATTTTGCCAGAGTTGTCCTTATCAATCATCTGACATTCCTTTTGAATTGATCTAATATCAGCATCCGTTCTTCCGAAATCAGAATAAAAAACCATGCAACCATAGCAAAGGCAGGCAGTATCAACAAGAGGAATAGCCCTTTCATGGCGATGCCTACCGGAAAAGTTGCCAAGGCCAGTATAAGCAAAGCAGTCCCTATGGTTACTGTAGCCCGTAACGTTATTGATTCTCTGGCAGGCAAAAGCCGACGTGAAATTCCAAATAAAAATCCGGTGTCTATGACTATTCGTACCACCCAGGCAATCGCAGCCCCCTCAATGCCGTATGCAACCACAAGCCACCAGAGTGAGATCAGATAGAATGGCAATTCGACAAGATGCAACTTTGCAGTGATGTCTGGCCGCCCGACACCCTGCACTAACGAAAATGCCACGTGCGCCAAGCTATTAATAAATACCCCAACGGCTAGCCATTGCACCACGCGGGTACTATTTTGTGCAAACTCTCCACCAAGCCAAAGATCAAGTCCTTCATAAGCCAGGGTTACAATAAGCAGCGTCAGAGGAAACAAGGCTAGAAAAACGTATTTGATCCCCCTGTCAAAAAGTAGAGCTGTCCGACGTCGGTCTTGAACAAAACTGGTAGAAAAAGCAGGAAACAAGACGCTAACAACGGCCACAGGAATAATCCAAAGCTTTGTCACTACTTCGTACGGAGTTGCATAATAGGCTACAGCGGCCACTGATAGAACTGATCCAATTAGGAATCGATCCAGATAAACCATAAGCGGACCAACAATATTGGTCACGGTCATCCAGGTGCCGAAGCGGATAAGTGGTCGCAGCATTGAACCTTTCACTACTACGCCGCAACGCAAAGCAGGAACAACATAAAAGCATAGCATCAGATAAGCCACCCAGGCAATCACTCGGATGACTACCAAAACAGCCGCTACTGAGAAAAGATTTCTGGAAAATGGCAAAACCAGCAGCGGCCCAAGAAAGATAAGCACTCCCATTGGGATACGGACACTGTTGGTGAGGCCAAAACGTTGGTGAGCATCCAAGACCCCACGCAGCCCCGCAGTAGTAACTACAACAGGAATAGACAAAGCCAGGAGATAGAAAACATCCAGAGTTTCACTTTGCAATACTGGAGGAATCTTGAGCACTGTCATAACTAACCACCGAGAAAGCAAAAACACGAGTGCCGTCCCTAACAGGCCCACAACGAACATTACAAAGAGAGCAGTCCAGACTAATGTGGGTATTTCTTGCTCCCGATCTGTCCCCAGCTTCTTGGCTACTATCTGCGTTAGCGCCCGCCCCAATCCCAGATCAAACAAGCCAAAATAACCGATGGCGGCCCACACAAGTGTCAAAATGCCGAAACGATCCGTCCCGAGGCCGCCAATAAGAAATGGAATCGCAAAAATAGCCACCACCAATGGTGCGCCAAAACCTATAAGATTGAGTACTGCATTACGCGCACCTAACACAACATCTACACCTGGTTCAGATCTTAGTCCTCGAAATGAGAGCTTTGCACAACTCTCCTCATCCTTTATAAACCGTTGTTTGGAATATGTTTGTTCAACGAAAATGCGAGCACGATTAACAATCTCTTCTTTCTCGCTTTGCAGATCTGGAATAATAATTGGTTTAACATCCTGAAAATCAAACTTTATATGAAACACTAAGCCTCGGCAGGGCAAACCCCACCAATGACATTGCTTTTATTTATTCAAAGTCTTTTTTTAAAAAGCCGGTTTTAAAATAATTTATTTGATGCAAG
>JAFCZU010000037.1 GCA_019314185.1 Deltaproteobacteria bacterium
AATCTTATCAATTACTTATATACCATAAAAGGTTGCCCTTTTCAACACTAAAAATGAAATAATATGAGTAAAATATAAGCCATTAACCCCCATTTAGGGGTGCGAAACTTGAGTAATTCATATTAAAGATCACAAACAGACTGATATTTTCGGCCCATGGAGCTATATGAGCCCCAAACGTCGAGATATGCTTGACTGTTCATGGGCAGGCTTATTCAAACACCTTTTTTTGTGAGTTGCCTGTTAACAAGCTGGCGCCCTTTGTACTCCGACTTCATCATTATGGTGAAAAGTCTTTCATCCGGTACGCGAGTAATGGCAAGCATGCGCCGGTTTTTGGAACATGAGTTACGGCTCAAAGTCAACGAAAAGAAAAGCCATACTGACAGCATTAAGCCGAAAAGGACCATGACATCTATCCAAAACCCTTAAGAACAGTGGTCACTACCCGGCTACGGCCCGGTAACCTTGGTGAAACGCCCTGTGCAAACCCGCACGCAGGGTGTTGTTGTGGGGGCTGGAGGAGAAACCCCCGGCTACCCGATTAGGCGAACTTGATCACTTGCCTACCCTGTGCCTCGTAGTCTGCATATTAGGACGGTAAAGGAGCAACCCCATTGCCGCGATAGCCGCGAAAAATGCTCCAGTAATAAATGTAGCCGAGGCGCCGAACATACTCCACAATGAACCTGCAATAATGCTTGCCAGCAATAGCGCCCCTCCACTAACTAAATTGAAAATCCCGAAGGCCGTACCTCGCAGATCGGCAGGTGCGGTATCAGCAACAAGTTTTGAGAGCAACCCTTGGGTTACCGCCATATGTAGGCCCCAGAATGCCGAGCCAAGTAATGCAATCCCAGGCGACGCAGCTATCGCCAACACGATATCAGCGGCGATGAGTATTCCAAATCCGCATAACAGAAGAGTACGCGCTGAAAATCGATCAGCCGCCGCACCTGCTGGATACGCAAATATGGAATAGACAACATTCATTACAATCATGATTACGGGCACGTAACCGACGGCCAGCCCGACGGCTTGGGCACGCAGAATCAGAAACGCCTCACTAAAACGAGCGAGGGTAAATACTGCTCCAAGTGCAACGACAAGCCAGTACCGCAGACGCAAGCGTTTGGCATCACTCAACGTCAGGTGATTTCTGTGAGCAGCGGCATGATCCAGGGACTCGGGTTCGCGTACTCCAACGATCAGCAGAAATACCGCGATGAACGCCGGTAGAACCGCTACCCACAACACGGCTTTGATGTCGTTTGCAAACCAAATCATAAATGCGACCGCGAGCAACGGACCGACAAAGGCTCCTACCGAATCGAGCGCCTGGCGCAAACCGTAGGCCGCACCCCGAAGATGTGATGGTGTAATTTCGGAGACGAGAGCGTCACGCGGTGCACCGCGAATGCCTTTACCGATGCGATCGACCAGGCGTGCTCCGAACACCCACCCAATCGATGTGGCAAGTGGAAATATCGGTTTGGTTATGGCAGCCAGTCCATATCCAACCACAGCCAGAAACTTTCGTTTCTGGAAGTAATCGCTGATCACTCCCGAAAATACCTTGGTAAACGCAGCTGCTGCCTCGGCAAAGCCTTCAACGATCCCAATGGTAACCATGGATACACCGAGCGTCGTGGCCATGAATACCGGTAAGAGGCTGTGAATAAGCTCGGATGAACTGTCCATGAACATCGAGACACATCCAAGCACCCAAATATCTTTCGGTAATTTGCGGTAAAAGCCCTTGTTGGAATTTACCAATTCAGGATTACCTGCTTGTAACGAGGTTATGAATATCGTTTCCTCTGCTGCCCAACGATTGAACTCACTGGTTTTTTACGGAGCGCAGCAGAGTAAAAATCCAGGTAACTCTTCAGCCCAATTTTCGAGAGCTTTACTTGTTTTTTGAAAAATGAGTAGAGCTCATCATCTAAAGAATTACTCATTTAGGAATTCAGGCAGTTTTCCTTCAAATAAAAGGCGTGGTGCTTCGCTTGCTCTTACACCATGTTTTTTGCATGTTGAAAGATAGCTGCGAACTCTGCAGAAAATAGCCGCACCTTTCATGGAGCGAAAGCATCCTGATATTTTCTGCTGAACTTTGGTCATCCTAATATCTTTTTCACCTTGGTTGTTGGTGAACGGAACAATTTTATCGTCCATGAAGCGCAACGTTTCATTTTCATAATCCATCAGTCGCTCAAGAAGATTTCTCGCTTTGGAACGTTTTAGTCGGCCCCGTTTCTTTTTTCGTTGGCTTTCATCCGGGGGCGGGCACTCCTTTTGGGTCTTGCCTTCTATTGCCCCATGTTTTGTGGTATGTCGGAAAAGCCGACACACCTCTTTTTCATTCAATTCACCTTCTTTGAAGATGTTACCAATGTGTTCGGTTATAGTTGTTCTGCCTTTTCCAAAAAGCATAGCCATTTGATCCTGGGTAAGCCAAACAGTTTCATCTTCTAACTGTACTTGCAGCTTTGTTGTTCCGTCCGATGCTGTATAAATTATTATTTCTGAGTTTTGTTCCATTAATTAGAGCTCCAAATTGCGTTTCTATCTATTCTCATCATTTTCTCTGTCTTCTCGCTCAATCCCTTTTACTTTTCGAATCAAGCAGAAGCTCCCTGCGCATATTACTCACCGTGACGAGTCCTGCTACAATAATAAAGCAATTCATCAATATTTAAAACAATTGTTGTATCTTTCTGCAAGGGAAATGTTGCTGGTAATTCCGTTAAAATATTAGCCCAAATCTCATCATCCTGCACATTTTCTATCATGACATTAATTAATCCACTATCAATTTGGTAATTCTTACCTTTTCCAATTTTGAAGAATGCCCGAATTGTTAATACATTATCAGGCTTAATAACATCGATAGATAGATCTTCAAAATCCGGAAATTCTGTTGGGTAATATCCTTTTTGTTTTGCTTTTTCCTTACTAAATATTGCGAATCCATAGTTTTCAATTTCATTAGAAAACTCTGGGCATTTATGTTTTGATTTACCATATATAAGCATATTTTTTTACCCAACCCCCCGCTAATCAGCCACGCAGTTTTTTAGGTTGGCTGAGTTAGCCCTGTATACGCCCGGCATGAGCGTGAACTTATGTGAGAACCTGTTCGTTTTGGCAGGTAAGGCCCCTAATCCTGTTACTGTTTTGATATATTAGCAAAAGAGCAAATAAGGGGTCTACGTTTGACCCATGAGCAATCTATTTTCTCTTATTTCAATATTTCTTCTGATTTTTTATCTTTATTCTTAAACTTCTATGCCCCCTTGAATCTTGGCTAATTAACAACAAGGGTCAAACGTAGACTTGACCACATTTTTGACTTTTCTGGGCTACTCACAGTCGCCTTGAACCAATAATAAAGGTTGCAAAGACGATCAAAGCTCATTGGGATGGTATACTTGAGTGGAAACGATCTCAGATAAACAATGGAATCCTTGAAGGTCTCAATTCCATTCCATTGTCCAGGCGGCCAAGGCAAAAGCCAGAGGTTTCAGCACTTTTAAAAACTTTCGGATAATAATTTTTCTGACTACCGGAAAATTAAAATTCAATCTCGTTAATCAGCATATTGGGGAACCTCTATTAAATGTCGTTACCCACTTAAAATGGGAAGGAACCTATTATTCTAAAATCAACTTTCTTTACTGTCTAATAGTTGCAATCGGTCTGAGCCAGGATTAAAGAGTCGTTTTGCTCCAGTAATTTTATAAAATTGAGGAGCAAAACAACACCATCATTCATCATTCGACGTTGGATGTTCATCCTTTGTTTTTTAAGGTTCCATAAAAAATGCGAGGTATGCCCTATAAGCTGCAAAGACATCTGCTTTGGATGAAAGCTCAAATGGCGCATGCATGGAAAGTAAAGGCGGGCCGCAGTCTACAACATCCATTCCATGTGCGGCCAAAAACTTTGCGATGGTCCCTCCCCCGCCTTCATCAACCTTTCCCAACTCGCCTGTCTGCCACACTACAGAACTTTTATTGAAAAGATTTCTGACCCAGCCGACATATTCTGCATTAGCATCATTTGCTCCGGATTTTCCTCTGCACCCTGTAAATTTGGTTATACAAACACCGTATCCGAGCCTCGCAGCATTCCTTTTATCATGCACATCCTGATAATCCGGATCAAGCCCTCCATTTACATCAGCCGACAGCGCCCTGCTTGCTCTGAATGCCTCAAGGATATTGAAGGTATTTGTCTCTATCTCATCACTTTTTAGAATAGAACAAAGAACGGTCTCCACAAACCTGGACTTGGCGCCTGTAGCTCCTTCACTCCCTATCTCTTCCTTGTCAAAGAAAATGGCTGCACTGGTATATTCGGGTTTTTTAATATCAAGTATAGCCTTAAGACTTGTAAACACACAAATACGATCATCCTGGCCATAAGCGCCTATAAAGGAACAATCCAGCCCGACATCTCTGGCCTTTCCGGCAGGCACAATCTCAATCTCTGCGCTTATAAAATCTTCTTCAACAATATTGTAACGTTTATTTAATATTTTAAGAAAATTTAACTTAATCCTTTCCTTGCAATCCTTATCAGAACCGAATACAGGACGCCCGCCGCCGATTATATTCAATTTTTCACCCTCAAATGCATCAGACAGCTTTTTTTCTCTCTGTTTGCCTGCCAAATGCGGCAAAAGATCCGCAATAACAAATATTGGATCATCCGGGTTGTCTCCGATACTTATTTCAATTGTTTTGCCATTGCCGAGGATTACAGTTCCATAGATTGCAAGAGGCCTGGCAAGCCAGTGATACTTCTTTATACCTCCATAATAATGGGTTTTTAAAAGCGCAATATCGACATCTTCATAGAGCGGATTCTGTTTTAGATCTATCCTCGGAGCATCCACATGAGAGCCCACAATCCGTATCCCTTCCAGCCCCTTTTTTCTGCCTTTAATCACCAGGGCAGTTGTCTTATGATTCAGACTTATATAGTATCTGTCCTGCACAGAATCCGGATCATATGCCTTAAACCCGTTCTCGCCTGCTATCTCGAGTATCCTCTTTGTAGCAAGCCGTTCAGTTTTTGCATTGTCAAGAAATTTCTTGTAGGAAGCATTCAGCTCTTCCACATTTTTAAGTTCTTTTTTTGAAAAAACATCCCATGCCAGTTGTTTATTATAAGCAAGTTTTTTTCTCAATTTCTCCAAAGGATCTTTTTTATTATTGGATGTCATATTTCACCTTTTATGTTAAATTTTTTGTTATATGTTTCAGATGCGCGTTCCGCTCCACCTTAGCTTTGTTTTCAATACATCAAAGTAGTTATGTTCCGGCATTTCTATCATATTTACAGGATAACAGCTTTTCTGGGCTATAATTGTATCCCCTTTATGTATCTCAAGACCTGCCTGACCATCAAATGTCAGAATAATATCAGAAAATTTTTCTTCAAGTTTAACTTTAATAATTGCAGAATCAGGAACTATCAGGGGACGAACAGTAAGCGTATGCGGACAAATAGGTGTCATGATAACGCCATGCACTTCAGGATGTAAAATAGGTCCTCCGGCAGATAGTGAGTATGCGGTTGAACCTGTAGGAGTTGAAACAATCAGCCCGTCGGCTCTGTACGTGGTCAAATAATTATCATTTATATATGTTTTTATATATGCAAGTTTGGAAAAATCACCTTTGTTGATAACAACCTCATTAAACACTGTTTCGCAGGCCAGTTCCCTGCCGTCTCTTATCACCTTTACTTTAAGCCTCATTCTGGGTTTTGTGGTAAATTCATTATTTAAAACAAACTCAGCGGCTGTAAGAAGCATGTCTTCTGTAATATCAGCCAGAAATCCAACTTCGCCGAATTTGACTCCAAGAATCGGGATATTCCGGTCTCCTGCCCAGCAAACCGCCCTTAAAAAAGTTCCGTCCCCTCCAAGCACAAAAATACAATAAAGATCTGAAGGTGCAATCGATTTGCTTTTATCGGTAAATTTACGATTTGGCGGCAGGCTTTCCTTTCTGACAACATCTATCCCTTTTGCTTGCAGCCAGCTTTGAAGTTCATCTGCTTTTTTATTCGCATTTGCATCTGCTTTTACAAATAGTCCTATTGTTTTCAAAATATTTGACTCCCAATAAACTACAAAAAAAGTTACAAGTGACTAAAGTTGAGGAATGCGCTTTTGACGCAACCAATTTTATATAAAAAGATGGAGCAAAGCGACTCATTAACTTTAGCTCACTTTAGTTCACTTGTAACTCCAAACTACAAGTTTACTCAAGTTTCGCACCCTTTAATTTAGCCAAAGCGTTAGACGGCAAGGGTTAAAAATAAATTTTAAACCGAGATATACTGCCTGTGGTTTTTACAACGGCGCCAATCAATTAATATAAGATTGATGGTTAATACACTGTTAAATTCAATATGTTATATCTTCTTTGCGCCTGATCGTAATGTATGTTGCACAGGCTGCTGCTTACAAAATATAAGCAAATGATTTCGCTGTAAAAATGTTATTTCCAACCCTTACCGTCTTGATATTGATAGAAATCAAGGGTGCGAAACTTGAGAAGTTTATTCCTTTGGTTAATTTGCGAAGCAATGTAATAGACTCCTTATTGTTACCCTTGTTGTCACAAGGTAAATTCGACTGGATCATATTTGAACAATTTTCTACAATTTTATTACGCAACATGTCAAATTTATTTCATCTTATGTAAAACCTGTCATGGGAAGAGCTTGACTAGTTTATCGGTGTGTGCTTTGTATTAATTCACTTTAAAAACAAAAGAGTCATATAACAAATCAGCAAAGGAGGTTTAGTTATGTCGAATGTTTTTGAAAAGGCTCTTGATATAGGCCGTCCACCAAACGTTGTAAAACTGTTTCCAAATTCAAAAGCATTGTTAGTTAGCGGAAAATTTATTGACAGGGGGATGATTGCAAAGGGTAATGCCATGACTATCGCGGCTAATGGCAGAAACATATTCGTAATACGCGGAGCTTTGCTGGCTGCCCAAAAGGCAAATGCAGCTATTATAATTGAAATAGCAAGGTCAGAAGGCGGCGCCAACGCCTATTGCGCTGTAAATTACTGGAATATTGCCAGGATAGTTGATGGGTTATGCAATGAAATGGGTATTACAATTCCGGTTGCAATACATGCAGATCATTATGGCATCAAAAAAGAAGAGGATATTGACGGTGCAAAGATAGAAATTCCAACCCTGTTTGAGGCAGGCATGACATCAATTGCCATAGATGCGTCACATATGCCGGATGACAAGAATTTACTTGCCAACCTGGCTTTAAATCCTTTCGTTCCTGATTGGGCGGGTCTTGAAACCGAAGTCGGTGAAATTAAAGGCAAATCAGGGCTCTCCACAGTAGAAGAGGCTCTGTTTCTCATTCAGGGTCTGAATGCTCACAACATCTTTCCTGACTGGATAGCATTAAACAACGGCACTACACATGGCATAGAGAAAAGTTCTCAGGGAATACAGATACCTTTAACATCTGAAATCCATAAAGCTCTGGCAAAATACAAAGTTTCAGGCGCTCAGCATGGCACATCAGGAAACAGTTCCGACAGGTTGATAGAAATTGCTTCTAAAACAAGAACTACCAAGGCTAATGTTGCAACAGCGCTTCAGATGATCTCGTGGGGTCTTGAGGTTAACGATTACGGAAATGCCATGCTTGATGATAACGGCGACTTTATCAAGATAAAAGATGAAGGTGTAACAGAATTGATGTGGACGGAAATAACGGCATATGCCAAGTCAAAAGAAATAAAAGGCGGAAACTATAAGAAACTCAATCTTCCATTTGAAAACAAGCTGTTAGGGCAACCAAAAGATATCAGGGAAAGAATGGCCGAAAGAGTTGAAAAATTTATCTACAACATCCTTGTAAATGTATTTAATGCAAAGGATACCGCGCCGCTTGTTATTGAGGCTATTCTCGAAACAGGCACATATAATCCCGGGCCAAAAGCAGAAAGGATTGAAGAGCAGGATGAATGGACTCCTGAAAAAATAGCTAAACGGGCAGCATCAATATCATCCGACAAGGGTGTTAAGGGAGATTTTGACGATTAACTTGTGTCCATCCACAAATGGCATCTTTCGGCCCTTGGCGGCGTTCTCGCTTTTTTGCAATCCTCGGAATAGTTACACTATGCCTGCGGTTGCAAAAACGCTCGAGCCTTGTCAGGAACCAAAATCTACCACTTGTGGATGGACACTAACTATGCGTGATTTTTTACGAGTTTATTAATTATGCAAAAAAAAGAATTTTGCCATTTTTGCGGAAAACAGCTTGTTGAAAAGAAAATTAATGGTAATACCCGCCTTTTCTGTGAGCACTGCAAAAAACCGATTTACGAAAACCCGATACCCGCGTCATGTTTAATTGTCATTGATGACAAGGAAAAGGTGCTTCTTGTAAAACGAAACGCTGAGCCCAAAAAAGGTTTCTGGTGTCTTCCAGGCGGATTCATGGAGCTTGGCGAAACCCCTGAACAGGCTGCTTTAAGAGAACTTAAGGAAGAAACGGGACTTTCAGGACAAATTGAAATGCTTCTTGGCGTTACATCAGACAATAGCTCTCAGTATGATACAGTTCTCATGGTTGGCTATCTAATTAAAAAATATTCGGGCATTCTCGAAGCTGGTGACGACGCATCTGATACAGCCTGTTTTCATCCTGACGAACTCCCTGAAATCGCATTTGAAAGCCATAAAAAATTTATCAGGATATATTATGCGGCTTATTCGAAAAAGGTGTTAAGTGTTAGGTGTTAGGTGGTAAGATTTCTCGTTCCCACGCTCCTGCGTGGGAATGCATACCTGCTTTCTCGTTTCCACGCAAGAGCGTAGGAACAAGATCAATGTTGATAAATTCGTAAAAAGTCGAATTCATCAAGTGTTAAGTTAAAGCAATTATCTATTTTATCAAGCTCTTAACACCTAACACCAGCTCATTTAAACAACATATCAAGATAGAATCTAATTATACTATCCATTCCCTCAAAAGTATGGTCGCTTTTATCATTTTTTGCTGCAATCTCATTTCTAATGCCGGAGGCCATAGTTTTGCCGAGCTCAACGCCAAACTGGTCAAATGGATTAATATCCCAGATAAAGGCTTCAAAAACAGTTTTAGCTTCATAAAATGCTAAAAGACGTCCA
Source organism: Deltaproteobacteria bacterium (assembly GCA_019314185.1). Next base: position 9,198 of record JAFCZU010000037.1, read on the forward strand.
ATGTTTTCAGGCGAAAGATCATTTAAAACAATTGTCGAAGATGGCCTGTTGCCGGAGAAATATTTTGCGTTATCCCTGTCATCCTTTCCAACAGCCAGCGCCATGGGCTGAGCAATAAGGTTTGCCCATAGTTCCTGATGGTTTGTGACCCCTTTTGATCTGCATTGAAATTGTTCATACTGTGGTTTGATCACTCCGATAAAATCGATGGGAAACGGACGGCCCTGATGAGCCAGTTGAAAAAATGAATGCTGCGCGTTTGTGCCGGGCTCTCCAAATACTATTACACCGGTGGGTTCATTTAAAATATCCCCTTCCCTTGTAACAGATTTTCCATTGCTTTCCATATATAACTGCTGGATATGAGGCGCCAGCTTATGCAATGGCGCGGCATACGGAATAACAGCCTGTTCACGGTATCCAAGAAAACTGTTGTTCCAAACTCCGATAATGGCTGCGACAAGCGGGAGATTCAGATGAACAGGCGCAGACCTTGCGTGATTATCCATCTCTTCAGCGCCTTTTAAAAAACGTTCAAACCGATCATATCCAAGATACAAACTAAGCGGCACTCCGCCAACAGCAGAGGTTACGCTGTATCTTCCACCTATGAAGTCAAACATATGGAATGAGCGTATAACAGGTGTTTTTTTATCATCACCAGGGCTGCCCTTGCTTGTAACAGTTACAAAATGTTTTGCTGGGTCAAGCCCTTTTTCTTCCATAAAGAAAGAAGCAAGCTTTGCGTTTGCCATTGTCTCCGCAGTTGTATAACTCTTTGAAATAACGATCCAGATGGTGGTTTCAGGATCAATATATGATATTATTCTCCCAAAATTATGGGTATCTACATTTGACAGATAATCAATTTTAATATCTTTATCAGCATAAGCATGCAATGCGCTGGAAACAAATTCTGTGCCAAGATATGACCCGCCAATCCCTATAACTACAATGTATTTAAACGGCTTTCCTGTGGATCCTGTTATTTCTCCATTATGAACTTTTGAAACAAACCCCTTAATATCCTCCCTGACCTTCCTTATTTCAGGCATTACATCCTTATTATCAACAAGAACAGCATTGTTTGAAAAACTCCTTGAGGCTGTATGAAGCGCTGCCCTGTTTTCCGTTGTATTTATTTTTTCCCCGCTCGCCATTAAATTAAAGCTTTCCTTTAACTTTCTTGCGCCGGCCAGCTCAAACAAAAGATACATGGTTTTTTCATCTACTCTCTGGCGGGAAAAATCATAAAAAATTTCAGCGCCTTGCAAAGAAAATTTTTCAAGCCTGTTTTTTTCTTTAACAAGATATTTCAAATGGTTTTCAGGAAGATCCATTTTGCCTGCCTGTTGCGCCAATTTTTTCCATACAGGAAGATCGCATAGTTTTTGCAGACTCATAATGTCCTCCTTCATCTTAAAAAATCAGGTAAGTATCTACCGCCCGCTTCGCTCAAGACGCAAAGATCGCAAAGAAAATAAATAGCTATCCTTAAAAAATCCCTATCTTCTTGAACATGATATTGCTTCAGAAAGAATTGTCTGAATTTTATCCAACATTTTGCAATTGTCCGCACACTTAGGGTAGCTGTTTCTCAACTTGCATTCTTTGCACGGACTTTTTGTCAGATATCCTACTTCAAAATCAAATTTGAATTTATAATAACTGTTTTTTGCTGGAAATTTCATAATTCCTCCAAGCCTCCAAATTTAATTTAATAATTATCATACGCTTTTAAATATAACAAGACTCACCGCTTATAACTACTACGAATTAAATTCGTGATTTTTTGCGAATTCATCAAATAAGACAGTTTTCATGCTAAAAGCATTGATTTTCAAGAAAGAATATTTTATTTTACCACCTGACAATTCCAAAGACTTTAAAAAACCAGCAACCGTGAACTGTAAACCGTGAACCGTTACATTAATCCAAATGAAATTAACATATAACCTTCCTGAACTACTATCCGGCGATTTTAATAACAGATGGAAGGACTTCTGTTTATCAGCAAAAAGCTCAAACATAACCCCTTCATATAATTCTGAGATGCTTGCTGCATTAAAGCAGGTCTTTGCCTTTAGCGATTTTGCCGCAAGAACCTGCATCCATCATCCGGATATTCTTGACAATCTGATTAAAAGCAACGATCTCCAACAAAGATATATTCCGGATAATTATAACAACAGGCTGAAGAAGCTGCTTCCTTCCAGCGGCTCTATATATACTCTGCCTGAAATGCAGCATATACTTCGTCTGTTCCGTCTTCGTGAAATGGTTCGAATTGCCTGGCGCGATCTTACAGGCTGGGCTGATCTCGATGAAACCATGGCAGATCTTTCAACCTTTGCCGATTCATGTATAAAGCATACGCTTTTACTTCTTCATGAGAAGTTATGTCAGGAATACGGAACCCCCACCGGAATCAGCGGCGCTCCTCAATATCTTGTGGTTATAGGAATGGGAAAGCTTGGTGCATGTGAACTTAATTTTTCTTCTGATATTGATCTGATTTTTGCCTTTCCCGAAGCAGGAAAAACAAAAGGAAAATCAAAATCTATAAGTAATGAAGATTTTTTTATGCGTCTTGGCCGGAACCTTTTAAATGTAATCGGAACAACAACTTCAGACGGGCTTGTGTTCAGGATGGACATGCGCCTTAGACCCTATGGCGAAAGCGGGCCTTTGGTTATGAATTTCGATAACATCGAATCATATTATCAGAGACAGGGACGTGAATGGGAGCGTTATGCCTGGATAAAAGCAAGAATCATTGCCGATGACAATAACACCGGCAGCAGACTTCTAAAAATCCTTAAACCCTTTGTTTATCGTAGATACCTGGATTTTGGGGTCTTTGATTCCCTGAGAAATATGAAACAAAAAATCCATATTGAAGCGCATCGTAAGGGTCTGAAAAATAGCATTAAACTTGGCCCGGGAGGAATTCGTGAAATAGAATTCTTCGGCCAGATATTCCAGTTAATCCGGGGCGGTGTAACACCTGCTCTTCAGAAGCAGAGTATTCAAAAGACACTAACTGTTCTTTCACAGAAAAAATATATTCATAAAAATGTTTGTGATGAACTTATAAAAGCATACAGGTTTTTGCGAAACACCGAACATCGCCTGCAGGAATTTTCAGACCAGCAGACCCACCGACTTCCTTCAGACCTGACTGGGAAAATACGGCTCGCGGCTTCAATGGGTTTTAGAAACTGGGAGTCCTTTGCAAAAAATCTTAAAAATCACATGGATGCTGTTCATTATCATTTCGACGCATTGCTGAGTACAAAGGATGCAGAAATCCGGACAGATTCAGCAGACAAAAAACTTACCGGATTACAGAGCGTCTGGCTGAATCTTGTGGAAAAAGAAAAAGCAGGACAAATTCTTTTTGCTGCCGGATTTGACATTGCTGACAGAGTGTTCAATCTGCTTGATAATCTTCGCAATGATCAGCACACACAAAAGCTGAGTATAGAAGGCCGAAAACGCCTCGATAAACTCATGCCGTTTGTTTTAAAAGAAGTTGGCAAATCTGAGCATCCTCACACTGTGCTGAGCCGCATAATAGATTTAATAAAAACCATTGAAAGACGAACCTGCTATATAGCTCTTCTTCTCGAGAATCCAAGCGCCCTTACACATCTAATAAATTTATCAAACGCCAGTCCATGGATTGTGTCTTTTCTGTCTCACCATCCTGTGCTTTTAGATGAATTGCTTGATCCCCGCACTCTTTATTCTCCACCTGACAAGAATGAGCTTGAAAAGGAAGTACGCAAAAAGCTTGATGTAATCCAACCTGAAGATCTTGAATATCAAATACAGGAATTGTGCATTTTCAAACAAATTAACATGCTGCGTGTAGGAGCCGCTGATGTCACCGGCTCCATAAAGCTGATGAAAACCAGCGATCATCTTACCGAACTTGCCGAAACAATAGTGGATAAAGTTCTTGAATTAGCCTGGAACCATCTAATTAAAAAATACGGAATACCTGACTGCGAAATAGATGGGGAAAAAATCGACAGGGGATTCGTTGTTATTGCCTACGGAAAGCTTGGAGGAATTGAACTTGGATATGGAAGTGACCTTGATCTGGTTTTTCTACACGCTGGAACCAGAGGACAAACCCATGACGGCATACGCCCTCTTGACAACTCACAGTTTTTCGCGCGTCTTGGACAGAGAATTATACATATACTGACAGCCCATACACCTGCAGGAGCGCTATATGAAACCGATACAAGACTGCGCCCCAGCGGAAGTTCGGGTATTCTGGTCACTCATATTGAAGCATTCAGAGATTACCAGGTAAACAAGGCATGGACATGGGAACATCAGGCTCTTGTGAGAGCAAGAGCGATAAGTGGAAATATTTACCTGGCAAAATATTTTGAGCAGATAAGAAAAGATACAATTGCTCGCCCGAGAATACAGGCCAAACTTAAAAAAGAGAGCTGTGACATGCGCGAACGCATGCGTAAAAAATACTTTAAACCTATGGCGGAATCGTTTGACCTTAAACAGGATACAGGCGGGATTGTTGATATTGAATTCATGGTACAATACCTCGTGCTTTTAAACTCTTATAAACATAACGAACTGTTAAAATGGACCGACAATGTACGTCTTCTTCAAACTCTGGCAGAAACAGGGGTTATTAACAAACATACAGCTCATCTTCTCAAGGATGCATACTTGAACTACAGAAAAGCGGTTCACAGCCTGAGCCTTCAGAAAAAACCCGCCATAGTACCTGAAAATCAATTTCATGATCTGCGAAAACAAACAAGAAAGATCTGGAAGGAATTGATGAATTGAGGAATTGTCAAAACATGGAAAAAACCGATAAACATCCATTATTGATTCTGCATCAAAACAGAAATGAGCTGATCTCAAACTTCCTGAAAGGAAAAGAACCGATTTTTTCAGACCGACACTCTCAAATTATAGATGACTATTTTATTGATATTTTTAGAAAAACGATGGATACGGTTAACAAAAAATCATGCGCTATCATTGCTGCCGGGGGGTACGGAAGAAAAGAACAGTGTATTCATTCTGATGTTGATCTTCTCATACTTTTTGGAAAAAAGGTTTCTAAAGAAGCGGATGATCTTGTCAAGAAAATCATCTACCCGCTATGGGATATCGGTCTTGATGTTGGTTATGCTACAAGATCAATTAAAGAATCTTTATATATTGCGAGCAAGGATATTGAAGCGCTTACATCCATTCTGGACGCACGCTTTATTTGCGGCAACTCCAATTTATTCTTAGACATGATAGAACAAATGCGAAAAAAGGTCATTCTCAAAGAATCTGATAAAATAATCAGATCTATTGTTGAAAACAACGTGAACCGACACAAACGTTTTGGAGACTCCACATATTTATTAGAACCAAACCTGAAAGTAGGCCGTGGGGGATTAAGAGATTACCACACTATGCTGTGGATTGCCCGGATAATATCCAATATAAACCGGCCAAGAGATCTTGAATTTTACGGATACCTTTCCCACGAAGAGTTTCATGCTCTGGAAAAATCTCTTTCGTTTATATGGAATGTAAGAAACCGTTTGCATAACTTGACCGGCAGGAAATGCGACCAGCTTTATTTTGAGTATCAAACGGATCTGGCCTGTGCCTTAAACTATAACGCAAAAAACGGTCAACAGCCGGTTGAAAGATTCCTCGGCGATCTCCATTCAAATATGGAATTTATTAAACAGCTTCATATGATGTTTCTTTATGAACACGGATACACAAATAAACATCAATCCAACACAAAACAAATAAAGCATGCCGGAATTAACGGCTTTGAAATTATCAAAGACAGACTCAACTTTAGTTCTCCTGAGAAAATTCTGCAATCTCCTGATCTTCTGATAAAAATATTTGAAGAAAGCTCTGTTTTAAAAGTACCCCTAAGTCATGAGGCAAAAAGGTTTGTTAAGGAATTCGCATATCTTGTTGATGACAAATACAGAGCTTCCCCTTCTGCTGTAAAATCTTTTGAAAAGATCTTAACCACTCTCGCTCCGACATTTAACGTACTCGATGAAATGTTCAACACCGGCTTTCTGGTGCATTTTATACCTGAATTAAAAGCAATTGTGAACAGAATACAGTATAATGAATATCATATATATCCTGTGGATAAGCATCTATTACGCGCAGTACAAATAATAAAAAATTTCGGCACCTCTGAAGATACATCAAAAGACCGGCTATACGGCAATCTGTACAATAAACTTACAACCACAAACAAAAAAATATTGCTCTGGGCTGCCCTTCTTCACGACATTGGTAAAAAAGACCCCGCAAAAAATCATTCACAAAAAGGCGCAAAAATTGCTCGCTCCATACTTGTCAGACATGGTTATAAATCTGAAGAGGTTGAAACAGTGTCTTTTTTGATTGAAGAACATCTATCCTTAGTTAAAACCGCCACGAGAAGGGATATTAATGATGAAGAAACCGCAGTTTCCTTTGCCAGGAAAATTAAAGGGAAAGAACGTCTCAAGATGCTGTATCTTCTGACTATTGCCGATTCCATGGCTACCGGACCAAAAGCATGGTCGACATGGGCTTCAACCCTTTTAAAAGATTTATTTCTTAAGGTCTTGCATATAATTGAAAAAGGTGAACTTGCAACTAAAGAAGCTGTAATTACGGTTGAAAAGAAAAAAGAGGAGATTTTAAACTCAACATCTTCGTCAAATAACAAACAGACCACAGAAACACTTTTTAATTTTATGCCTCCACGATACCTGCTTTATAGCGCCACCGAGGATATTCTGAAACACATCAGTCTATATAAAAGCCTGGGAAGTGCGGCTTTTGTCTGGGAAATTACCAAAGTTCCCGCTTCAAACACGAGGACTGTTACTATCTGCGCGAAAGACCGTCCGGGTCTTATTTCAAAAATCGCGGGAATATTTACACTGCACGGCCTCAACATCCTCGATACACAGGTATATACATGGCGTAACAATATTGCTCTTGACATATTTAATGTCAATCCCCCGCTGGACCGAATATTTGAAGAAGAAAAATGGGATAAAACGAAAAAGGATCTTAAATCCGTCCTTTCAGGCAAACTTAATCTTACAACAGCTCTTGATAAAAAGATATCTGCTTATCCAACCGTAAAACGGTATACACTAAAAAAACCACATCGAATCGTAGTGGACAATAAAAGCTCAAGTTTCTTTACAATTATCGAGATCTTTACCTATAATTTTCCAGGGCTTCTTTTTAAAATCACTGATGCTCTATTCAGATGCAATCTCGACATCCGGGTTGCAAAAATAGCCACCAAGATCGATCAGGTAGTTGATGTCTTCTATGTCAGGGATTTTGAAGGTCAAAAAGTGGACTCAAAAGAACAGATAAATAAAATAAAGGAGACAATTGAACAGGTGTTAACGGTTCACAGTTCAGAGGTTCACGGTTAAACTGATTTGGGGAATATGACATGCGGTCCCCTGAAAGAAAGTTTTGATTCTACAATATAGTCCCCGCCTGCCACCGCGAGGCACGAGCCGGCAGGAAACGAGCTTGTGCTGTTAGCCACCTGATTTCCATATCTTATTTCGTTTCGTGTTTTCTTTCGTGTCTTCGTACTTTCGTGTTTTCGTGATTAATTAACGATCAATATTTCGAATCAGCATATTCCAACCATCCGCCGGCTTCAACAAGCATACTGTCAAACTCGAAAACCTCAAAGGGTATCTCCTGTTTATGTCCATCAGCCTGCAAAACAAATCTGTTTTTCTCAAGATCGGTTTCAACAAATGTCTCTTTGCCGGCAAAATCATTAAAAAGATGCTCAATAACCGGCGCGGACAGTTCCACAGCCATCATGCCGCAATTATACATGTTCTGCCTGAAAATTCTGGCAAAACTCTCTGCAATTACCAGGTTGATACCATTTGTCTCAAGCGCCCAGGGCGCATGTTCCCTTGAAGATCCGCATCCAAAATTTGCCCTTGTGATAATGACGCTTTTCCCTTCAATATCCTTTTTGTTAAATCCGTCTAATTTTATATCCTCCAGAAGATAAGGCTTTAGCGCTTTCCTGGAAATTTCCGTAAGGTATTTTGCCGGAATTATTTCATCTGTGTTTATATCCGATCTGTCAAGGAACAGCGCTTTGCCACTGAAATTTTTCATTATTCTCTCCAATTTCTCAATTCACTCAATTCCTCACGCAAAGGCGCAAAGGCGCTAAGGGCTCGCGCAAAAATCATTTTTAATTAAAAAACTCAAGGTTCAAGATTAAGTAACTCAAAGTAAGGGCTCACTCAAAAATAACTTCACATTTTGATGCGCCGATCCATCCCGCATGACTGCGTTGCTCGTCGGTTAAATAACCCGTTATTCGCCCTCCTCGCGCCTTGCCATGCGGATGCCTCGACCCCTGAAAATGTAAATTTATTTTTGAGCAAACCCTAAGCTAAAATTAAAAATTCACTTCCACTTCGACCTGACAAAACAATATTTACGAACTCAAGCCTTTTATGTCAAGCCATTTGAAATACCCTGAACATTTACCGAGCCCTTATAAGATGATTTATGTTAGGTCTAACATAAAAATTCCGTCATTCCGGACTTGACCCGAAATCCATAAACTTTGAAAAGCTATTTTCTCAATGCATTTGCTTTTAAAGCAAAAAATAGTATAGATACTCAATATATTTCGATTACAATGGGCTATATTTGACAATTCAACAGATCACCCTGTTATGGTTGCCTGCGAAGAAGATGGAGAC
>JAFCZU010000695.1 GCA_019314185.1 Deltaproteobacteria bacterium
GTAGGGAGTAAGGGAGTAAGGGAGTAAGGGAGTAGGGAGTAAGGAGTAGGGAATAAGCGAGGGGGAGTGAATAGCTGACAGCCGCGTTGACTGAAATTTTGCTTTGAAAATTACCATCAAGCTCAAGGCTTAAAGCTGAAAGGGCAAACAGCCTGATGTTTTTTGAGCTTTCAGCATTCAGCTTCAAGCTTACGCGGAATAAAAATGGAATAATACCAAAAGGCGGGATAAGTCTGCTTTTCACCACTCCGGGCAGATGCAATACTGTTGCTTCTTTGTATTTTCCTGCCTACTGCCTACAGCCTACAGCCTACTGCCTACTGCTTACTTTTTTTAAAGGGAGGTCTTCATTGAATGCTGTAAAAAGATACATCTGGGTTCTGCTATTGCTCTTTTCCATGGCATACTCCGGTTGTGGTTACCGGTTTTCGGGTAGCGGGATGTTTCCGGGCAACGTCCGATCGATTTTTATTTGGTCTTTGAATTTATTCGAAACGGAGGTCCAGTCGCAAAAGGGCGTGATAAGGCAGACGCATTTCTTTTTGGAACTGTAAAATCTATGACCATCGGTTCTGTGTCTCATAGAGACAGTCACACATCTATCGAGAGACGGGTAACCGTTTATGTGGACTTGAAAATGATGGATTCACAGGGCGATGTGATATGGTCGGCCAACGATATTTCGGATAATGAAGCCTACCGTGTCATGCCGGAAAAATCAGCCACGGAACAGAATCGGCGGATTGCCATATCCGAGATATCCAAACGCGTTGCAGAAAAAGCCTATTATCAGTTAACCGATCGTTTCTGATCAAAGATGGATAGCCGCAAAGAGTCACAAAAAACGCAAAAGGGGGTACTTAAGCGAGGAAGGGTGAGTAAAAAATAATCGGCCCTTAAGCCCTGAAAGGTCAATTCTAAAGGCCCCCAGGGCCGATCCTGGAACGAAATGCTTCATTTTTCTATGCGCTGATGCTATTAACCAGCTTTGAAAGGCGGGAAATTTTTCTGGCAGCTGTTTTGGAATGAATCACTCCTTTTTTTGCTGCTTTGTCTATAGACGCCTGTGCGGTAATGAGATCCTTTACGGCAGTGTCTGCGTTATTTGTTGCTGCATCGAGGCGTACCTGTTTTACTACGTTTTTGACTCTGGTTTTGACACCCTTGTTTCGTAAACGTTTGGTCTCGTTTTGTAGTGCACGTTTTATTGCGGATTTGTGATTAGCCAAGTTATATGCTCCTTTCTAACAATATAAAGATGCTTTTCAAAAAATTAGATTATATACAAAAATCAAAGGAAATTGTCAACAAGAAAAAGATGCCGGTAGCTGAAAGGAAGACAGTTACCATGCACCCCTTTTTTTTGTTATCATCAATGCCATGAAAAATGTCAATAAATAAAAGATGAAGGTACCGATTTAATCAGGCAGGAAATTGTATAAGATGTCGAAATTTGAAAACATGAAGGTCGCCAGAGCCGCTGGAGTCGTGGGGGGGGCAACATTATTCAGCCGCATACTGGGGGTTATCCGTGATATGATTATCGCCTGCTTTTTCGGGGCAGGGGGGGCTTCGGATGCTTTTTTTGTAGCCTTTAGAATTCCCAACCTGTTTAGACGACTATTTGCTGAAGGGTCGTTGAGCATTGCCTTTATTCCCGTATTTATGGAGTACCTGGCGCGTCAGGGAAAGGATGAGGATCCAATGTCCGGGCAGTTTTCTCTGACGGTCACGCTGACCCGGATCATGTTTCCTTATTTATTTTTTATTGGTCTGGTAGCTTTATGCATGGGCATCCTCAACTCGTTGGGGCATTTTGCCGCACCGGCCTTCGCTCCTGTTTTTTTGAATGTTGCCATTATCGGGTCGGCGCTTTTGATTTCTCCGCATCTGAACCGACCAGTGATCGGTCTGGGTGCAGGTGTCCTCATCGGAGGTATGCTGCAGCTGTTGCTTCAGATTCCATTTCTGTTGAGCGAGGGGCTCATATTCTGGAAGGCGGCAACGTTTTGTCATGCCGGGATAAAGAAAGTGGGAAGGCTCATGCTGCCGGCAATATTCGGTACGGCGGTTTATCAGATTAATATTTTGGCGGGGACACTTTTAGCATCTTTTCTTGGGGAAGGGAGTGTGTCTTACCTTTATTATGCAGATCGTCTGGTTCAATTTCCGCTGGGGATTTTTGCCATTGCCACGGCAACGGCTATAATGCCCACTCTGTCCCGCCAGGCAATGGAAAAAAAATATGAAGCGTTGAACGATACAATTGCCTATGGCCTGAACCTGGTGCTTTTTATCACGGTGCCTTCAATGGTAGGGCTCATGGTGTTAAACGAACCCATCGTGGCGTTATTGTTCGAGCGGGGTGCATTTGATGCCGAAAGTACCCGGCAGACCGCAGCCGCTTTGTTTTATTATGGAATGGGGCTATGGGCTTTTTCCGCCGTCAGGATTGTGGTGTCGATATTTTATGCGCTTCAGGACTCCCGGACCCCGGTGAAAACAGGCATTGTCTCTGTCGCCGTCAATATCTCACTGGGCATAATCCTCATGAAATCGATGGGGCATTGCGGCATTGCGCTATCCGCCTCCATTGCCTCCATGATCAACCTCATACTTCTGGTTACCGCCTTAGTCAGTCGGATCGGGTTTTCACAGTGGAGATGTGTTATGTTATCTGCTTGCAAAACGCTTACCGGTTCTGCAATAATGGGGTTTTGCGTATGGCTCATGGCACGATGGATCATACCTGCCTCAGGTAAGCCCTTAGCGCCTCTTTTCTGGGGCCTTTCGGGGTGTGTGGTATTCGGGGTGGCCGTATACGCTGTTTCGTGCTATGCCTTGAAAAGCACTGAACTTAAAAACTTAGGGTCACGGAAGGAATAAAATTCACAAGTATTGCGCAGAATTTCGGAGTCTCGTATACTCGCTTACCGGTTTATCTTCAAGGCGTATCAAAGCGTGCAT
>JAFCZU010000282.1 GCA_019314185.1 Deltaproteobacteria bacterium
TGTGCCACGGGATGCAGCATACGGCAGAAAGTGGCTGAGGGGCAGGGATGTTCAGGTTATGATTTTCATTAAATGGGAAACGCATAAAATCATGGGCGTCCCGCTGTAAAAGCCTGGGCGTCCCGCTGTAAAAGCCTGACTGCTATTACGTAACAAATTGAAACACTTTAGAATTTGTGATATGCAAATCCTATCTGCATTAGAATCGTCTGAATCTTAAGTTACGCAGTTGATATCTGAACTTCAAAACGTCTGGCGAGATAGACTTCAAGAAATGGGGTCACACAAGAAATGGGGTCACAGAAATGGGGTCAAGTCTACGGTTGACCCTTGCTCAAAATCAATAAGGGTCAAAAGTAGACTTGACCCCTCTGATTTATGATTTATGGTCTGGGGCCAAGCACAGGAGACTGGCAAAACCACCCACTGCATCGCTATAAGTCGTGATAGTATCACTGATAAAGTCAATAGTAGTTGCTGGCTCCGCAAAGGCTGGTCTTCTGCCGACCACGTTCCATGCAAAATGGTACTTGATCTCAAGCATCACATCGTCGGGATTACGAGCCAGTTTTTGTAGAGCCAACGCCCGTTGATACTTTACCTTATCGGAATCAAGCAGTTTTTCTAAGGTAATCTCCGCTGACTGGGCTTTGGGCTCCGGCCGAGTTTCCTGCCCAGATGATGCGACCAGTTTCAGCAACGGCTGAAAAGCATGGCATTCAAAAAAAGTAGGATTCTGTGTTGACCGGTTCAGATAACAAAGCACTTCTTCTTGAAAACTCAAATCCTGGCACAAGCTGCACCTACCATGAATGAATGGTTTGGATGACTTGGCACACTCCAAACATTTTACAGGAAAATGATTCCGAGATGACGTTTCCTCCAATTCCATACCTCCTTGCATGATCATATTGGGCATTTGAAACGCTCAAAGTGGATTGCCCGTAAAGACAGAACGTTTGAAGTCTGCGGCGGCTGAACACCAAACCACCGAGAACGATGAAACTTGAGAAACTGCAAATTCTAAAAACAAAGAGCAATTCAGCCGTCCGCAGCAGAGAGTGGTTCTGCAATTACTTCATGCCTCCGTCCGAATTCCACTTTGCACACTAACGGGCATGATCACGCTCTATAATTGCCGCCACCTCTTCCCGGTCATTAAGCACAGTAATCGACGGAACGTAAAAGTTCGTTGTTTCCACCGGCCTTCCCTTCTCAAAATTGACGAGAAGGTATTCCCCAGTCGTATCGTCATAGATGATAAATACTGGCCGTTTGCTCCATTTGATACCGGGATAAAGGTCATGTAGCTGTAATTCGTGATCCGGGGGAAGCGCTTCCTTTATCTGAACGATGATATCACCCACGAATTCGCTCCATACCATTTCCCACGGCCACTTGATTTCGAGTGTATCTTTCATTTGAGAGGAGCCTTTTAATAGGTGCCCCTGGGGTCTTTCCCTCATGACCGGAGACAAGATTACTGTCCGTTTGAATTCACTGAACTTGCCATCTTGTCTTCCAAAATCGCCTGGGAAATCTCATCGGCGATTTCCTCAATTGCACGATCAATATTGCGAACAAGAGCCTTATTACTTTTTGCGCTGGGGGCCTTAACGCCAAATGTTTCACGGTCTGACGCCTTAATTTTATCTTCTTTCTCTATTGTTTTAGACAGAATAACTTTGCCTGAGTCAACATGGAGTAAATTTATGTCGGTCAAGGTTTTGTAATTGATATCATTCCACGGGATGTACGGTAGAAAGAACAAACTTATCGGCATTAATCCGATCCCAAATATCGCTCCAGGAACGATCAATCCGTTGCTACTACGTTTTTCGCTTACCTCCAATTGACCACCCAAGTGGTAAGCGGCATTCCCTGCAGTAACAGGATTTAGGTTCATGGCCAACAGTTGTTCCTGTAACCTCGTTTTCAGCATAGAATTCGTTTCCTGAGGATTGTTTTCAGATTTAATTGTGCTGTTCAACATTATTTCAAAGTCTTGGACTGAAACCGATGTGGCTTCTTCCCCTCCGCCAGTGGTATAACTGATTTCAGAAAAACCGAAATTTCGCATGGGATATGCACAGCCAGCCAAAACCAAGAGGGTTGACACAAACAGAACAATAAACTTGCCGTAATGTTTAATCAACTGATTGAATTTTGTCATTTTAGTCTCCTTCCTCGTTCATTCTGCTTACGGAACTCTGGGTGTCAAACTCTGGGTAACCGGTCTTGACTTTGGACTTAAGGCCCTTCACAACTCTTCTCAGCTCCCTCTTAAGTGACGAGTCAAGGCCTGACACCCAGAGATCCTATAGAACCCCTATTCCTCCATAGGGACATACTGCTGTAATAAGCTCACGGTCATCCTCGTGGGGTTGACCCTGCCCGACATCGAAGTTCCATGAAGCCTTAATCCACGTCTTACCCAACTTGCAACGACCCTCCACTACCAGGCGGCAGAACGACACGGTCACCAGCACCAGAAGCCAATGAGAACTTGGCAAAAGCAAAGTTTTACTCTGAAATAGCAAAAGCGAAAAACGCGCCGGCTTTTGGTGTCAGGTGTACTGGATGGTTCGGCTTTTTTCTCAGTTCTTCGATAAGCTTTGGAACCAGACATTGATCGCCCCTCAATATCTTAGAACCACATGGTTTAACTCTTTATTCTTTCCATAGAATCCAAATCTGTAAAGAATGAAGAGCTGGCACCTATTGTTTCTGTTCGTCCTTTACTGAAATAATTCTTTCTCAATCTTACTCATGTATTTGTTTGTGTAGAAAAAATCTGGTTCATGCTTGTTGGGACGTACTCTAATGGTAAAATCGGGAGTGTTTGGATTTTCCACATTAAACAATACTAATCCAATGCCAAACAACTGGCACAACGAATCTAACCTCGCGACTTCGTCTTGAGATGACTGTTTGGGAATAACCAAATAGCATTTGTGGCTAAATAACTTATAAGCGCATGCTTGGCCAAAAGCAGTGATGAGTTGGTTGGTCTCTGTTTTGATTTCAGCGGATACGATTTCAACGGGTGCTTGAATAATATCGCTTCTCTTTGATTCCTTTTTCCCAATAACGTCTGGTGTACCCCATTTGTCCTTAAAACGATTACCGCCCAAAGGAATAGAATGTGTGACGTCTTCTATGTCATTCTGGAGCCAGTTCGAAAAAGGCTCGTAGAAGTCTTCTTCTTTAATTTTTTTAGCTTCCTTGGGCTGTACTTCTTTCCTTAGCTCGTCTGTTTCTGGATCTTTGAATTCGACTAATCGAAATAGGCCTCTTGAAGGCTTATAAACCTTTTCAGGAAATTGGCTATCAAGATTCCAGATACTACCGTTAATGGTGTTCCTATTGAGTTTTTCGTCATTTTCAGAAATGAATTTAACTAACTCAGAATAGCGCAAACCATCTGGATTATCTTTTAATAACTCAAATGCCTTATCCTTAATTTTTTCTGTAACATTCTTTGACATTAACTTTCCTTCTTAGTCCGAACGATTCGCTGGTTCGGCGATTTTTGCCGCTTGATTCACTGATTGCGAGAAATTGAATAAATCTGTACTTTTTTTTCTCCCAACAATATCACTGCGGCATCAAGTTCAAGCCTGATTGTATGACCTCCGCGTTGATTCCATACTTTTCGAGGATGTCCTTAACTATTGGTACAAACCAAGGATGCTCCGTCGGAGCAACATACACTTGTTCGATAAGGTTAGCCAGATTGCATTGAACATAGAACCCACTGTCCAGCCTACCCTTTTGGGGGCTGAACTTTGAGTCTTCCCCCATGTACCAGATGACCCTGACCTCTTCTTCATGTGCGAAGGGCTTCCGCTTTGTCAAGCATGCGCGAAGCATTGAACCACCGTGATTAGGTTCCTTTTCGTAATTCGTATACATTACCTTATAAAGCCACAACTCTTCGGGAGTGTCTGCCAATGAAGCCTGTAGGTTGCGACATGTCGTGCGAATTGCTATTCCTTCGGCCCCCTTTACATACAGCTTCCACATGGCATCTGATTGTTCATCATTAGCATGCCAACAGCTCACATAATAATTCCGCCTCTCGACTGAGCTTCGCTTCCTTAGTTCATTGTCACGCTCCATTTCCTCCTGTACAAAAAAACCGCCATAGTGTTTCTTTACCGGTTTAGGAACCCAACCTTCGTATATGTCACCTAATCGGTCTATCCTAGATAAATAAAGGCCTCCATTTACCAGCATTGCAACGAATTTTGAGAAGTCCATATATCGCCATAGCGGATCTGCGAGTGCTGGCTTCGTCAAAAAACTATGCTCGAAAGGGGCAGAACGAACGACTGGTACTGACATTGTCTAACTCTCCATTGTGGTTCTGGAGTCACCCACACCGTTAGTGAAGGTTTCTCTTGCGAGGCCGAACATAGAGTAGACTGCCGAATAGTCGTCTTATATTACGGCTAATCTACGTACGAAATTGTTTTATACGACTGTTTGGTCGTATAAAACGATCTATTTGTGGATTAGACGACTTTTTTGCTTGATAAAAATTTTGATTTTAGTATTATA
>JAFCZU010000283.1 GCA_019314185.1 Deltaproteobacteria bacterium
ATGCCTCTGAGGTTTTGCCTGATTTGTTTGACATGCATGAAAGAAACTAAGGGCTCTAATTCGTTAATTCGATGACGTATTTTTTTATATTGTTTCACCGCCCGCTTCGCTCAAGACGCAAAGAGCGCAGAGTTAAATATTTTTTCTTTTGCAGTTGAGAGGACGGCAAAAGAAAATAGCTTAAGCTTTTATAAATACAATTTCTCCGCGACCTTTGCGGCTCTGCGGTGATTATAAACTATCCAATTTTAATACGTTACCGTATTTAAGAATATATGTACTAAGTTTATTGTGGGAAACACAGAATAACGCAGTTGGAATCTATATCCTGACAAAGCAATATGATAGCTTGCTCCGATGCTATGATGGGCTACTCAATCTATCCTGAATCGAGGTCAGGATGGCCTGGGATTGGTACCCCCCATGCAGATTATATTTGCATATCACAAATTTTAAAGTTGTTTCAATTTGTTACATGATAGCAGATATCTTTAACGTGAAAATCACCGGTTCAACCGGTGCATTTTTTGGTTGGGAAAAATGATTCATTTTAATTTGTTTCGATTTGAATGTTAATATGCCACGGATGTCTCCAAATTTCCCATTTAATGGGTGACTGCTCAACTCTTTGCCTTTTTTGCTCTTGGTGCTTTTTCTGTTGCTTTCTTGCCAGCAGGAATCGAGACATCGATTACAATGACATCAATCAGCCCAGCTGATGCTTCTGGAACAGTTGATTTAAGTGCTCTTTTCAGTTCGCCTGCATTAGTTGGTTTCTTGAAACCTTTAGGAGGCTTTGTAATATGTTTGCCATCAAACCAAAAGACTAAGTAAATGCCATTCCCTTCAGATGCAGGGTCACGGGAATATTGTTTTTTTAGCTGATTTTCTGCGGCATCCCAAATTTTGTCATGATAGTCTCCTTTGATCTCAATCGGTAATTTCATGCCTCGGCTATAAATAGCTATGTCAGCTCGCTTGTCATCAGCGTAGCGAACCTCTGGTTCGGCAGTGATATCTATATGCCTTAATTTTGGGCGCAATAGTTCAAGCAATCTATATCGAGCCGTGTTCTCATCTATGTGTTTGTCTGTTGCTTTGCTGTGTTGTCCGATGTTCCAGAAGGATTTATAGCCATCTGTGTTCCCATGCCTAATTTCATCAGCGACTTCTTTTAGAGCCTCTATTACTATGGCCTTCAAGTCGGCAACATTGGCTGGTTCAGCATTGGACAGCGCGGACACCACTTGAGATACATCTGGATAGGTAAACCGTGCTTCACGGGCGGTACGGACTTGATTAGCAATCGTATATAGAATGTCTGTGTGCCAGTGGGGAAGTGTCTGGTTCTTCACCAGATCAGCAAGAGCAATAGCTGCATCATCGGATGGGTCTTCTGCGAATGCATGAATGAGTCTTCGAATTTCACTGGCGGCCGTGGGTTCATCTTGATCACCGACCCATCCAGCCCCGCTTTCATGGTGTACATTTTTAAATACGCTACCCAGAAGTTCAATGGTGTGCTTCCTATATCTGATGGAAGATATGTATTTGGAATCCTCTCCACGTTTCCATATGTTTGCCATAAGGATTGGGCGAGCCGCCCATTTATCCCTATCATCCTTTCTTATCTGACTTCTGAGACGATTAAGGTATGCATCTTGGACAATGACAAAGCCTGTTGCAATCCACATCGTACGTTGACCAGACTTCCTATCGAAGTGAAATGTTAGGGCATTTGTCACCAAGGGAAGAATCTCTTCAAAGGGGCAAAAGCGAATTGCGTTAAGTAGCATAGGTTTTAGTAAGTGTGGATGGGCTTTAGGAAAGTCTCTCAGTAATTTCGGAAGGATTTTTTTAACAAGGGGCAATAGTGGTTCATCGCCGTTAAACTCATAGAAATTGGTTATACTCTCAGGTTTGGTGGCGAGTTGAGCCCGCCAGTATTTATCCAATATGCACGAATAAAAATCAGCTTTTTCTGCAATTAGCCACATAGGCCATAGGAAATTCCGTTCTACTGGGTTGGCCATTTCGTATGCAATAGCCAAGCGCAGAATGTCCTCGGATAAATTAAGCACAACATCTTTTCCTCTATCAGCCAAAATATCCATAGCGGCAAGCATAAGGTAGCCACGATGGTAAGATCGGCTCCGTGCATCCGTTTCAGCGACATCCTTTAGTGTGTAGAAAACGGGTTTGTATAGTGCTTTGAGTAAGCCTGATTCAATGCTTTTTGCCAATTCATTACCCACTTCTTGACAGAGACGTTCCTTGGGGGTGGCCTCGTGATCAATATCAATGAAAAGGTCGAACCAAATACGCGAGTAGTGCTCAAGAATACTAAGCGCCTCGCCTGCTTCAATTGCAACCTTATGGGGGGCGAGATTTTCAATATTCCGCGCTTGACGAGTTTCCCTTTCATCAACTTGGCGTTTCTTATGCATTGCATCTTCTTTGCGCCATTCTTCAATGTCACATTTTGAGGCTCGCTCAAAAATTTCGTTGAACTCTGATCTACTTTTTGAAATCTCCAATAATTCCTCAATGGTTACGGATGAAAAACTTGGGTCATCATCCATCACCAGAACGCAGGATAGTTCGTATAATGCTCGTGCCTTATCTCTGTCCATTTCTTGCTTAAGTTTTTTAAGCAATGCCTTTGGAAAACCATGTGGGGGAGAGACATTAAGAACTAACGCCTTGAATTGCCACCACATCTGATGCCATTTCATTTCATTTGTCCAGCGCATGTCGAGAAAATAGAAAAAGAGTCGAATGTACATCTGGTCATGGGCCGCTATGAATGTGCGTATTGTTTCGGTTTTTTCCCTACGGATACGGCTTGTCTCATATTTATTTAAGCCCATGGTGAGCCATTGGAAAAGTTCTTTGATTTCGACGTTTTCTCCAAAGGTCTCTATTAATTTGCCGATAAGGTTGCTGATAAATGATCTAATATTATACTCGTCACCTTCCAAAAACTCGCTATCTCGATTTTGGCAGGCTTGTACAAGGACCCGTAAATCATTTTTATCGGTTAATTCAAAAATCCTATAACTCACGAACATGTGGTACCAGCCGATAACACCACCTGCTGGTTTTATAAGATAATCTACAACTCGATCCGGGCCGATTACTGTGGGGTAGAGAATACGCATTAGTGATCCACGCAGATATTGGTCTTTGTCCGAAACATCACCAGCATGGACATCATCAAGCAATGTCACAAGGTCAGTTTTTCGATCAGGACAAGCCGTAGCAAAAGCATCGATTGCAGTGCTCTTTAAATGATTTGGTTTATCAGAATTTCGTATAAAATCTAAAAGTGCATCTCCTATTTCAGGAAGTTCAGAACCGCCTGCAATTGCATCAAGGATGGTGCTCAAAAGGTGGGTTTCAGAACTATATTCCAAGAGGCATTGTTTGAAATCTTCTACTAGTGCCGGATCAGATAATCCACCAAGCGCAGGACGAGATCGATCCTGGTTACGGAACCAGGGATCTTTCTTGGCCAATTCCTGCAAGGCGGTCAGTGCAATTTTTTTGGTATTAGGGGTCCATGAACGCGCGTCTCCATAAATAATGGCCCCGTAAGGATCATGAACCAACACATGGTCTGCTATGCCCGATAACATGGTTACCAGCCAGGCGTATACTCCTCTTAAGTCTGGAGGCGTTCCGCCATCTATCCCTGTCATCAGGGCTATGACACGACGCAAAGGAAGTCCTTCTCGAACACGCGCAGCAAGATAACGCGCAGCCATGTACTCGGCTATTTTCCGGTGTTTGGGCTCAATTCGTTTTTTTCCAGCTGGCTTAAATACGTGGCGTCCTGTGGCAACCTTCATGGCAAAAAGGTCACCATCAAATTCATGAATAGAGGGAAATGATTTGTTAGCAGTGGTGCGGTCAGAAGATATGCCATCTATATTCGACAGAATCAGGATAGAAGCCAGGTAATCAGATGCGCGCGTTAAATCCCTATCACCCACCCAGTCATCTACTGCTTCGTAGTGTTGTTCATTCAGTTCTTTAAGGAGAGATTTACAAGCGCCTTCCATTAGTTCCGAACGATTGTCCGGCCAACTATTTTTCTCACAATAGAACTCGTGTAAGAGGAAAAAATCTTGAGGATTCTTTAGGAATTCATCTAAACCATGATCATGAGCACCTTGAACAAAATCTTCAGCGTCTGGAATAAGTGTGAGAATGTCCTCTGTCTTTAGTGGCTGGAGGTTCAACTGCACAATGGGAGTGCCATTACTCACAGCACTTAAAGCTCCTATGTCTTTGCCACCATGCCATTCTGCTGTGCGGCAAGAGATTCTGACCTTCGGACTATCAAGCTGCTTAAGGCGGCCGATGATGGCATCCATCACATCCATTCCATTGGCGCGGCTACGATGCTCATCCAGCCCGTCTAGGTAAAGGACCTTTCCTATCAAATGATCTAAATTGGGTGCACTCAAAAATTCTCCAATACGCACAAACACCGCATTGGTTTCCTTTTTGGCTGCGTATTGAAACGATGTAGTCTTACCTAACCCAGGCTCCCCTAA
>JAFCZU010000284.1 GCA_019314185.1 Deltaproteobacteria bacterium
CGATGATGACTGGGACACAGGCTCAAAGCATTTTTTGCGGGAACTGTTTGAGAAAAAACATGGTGATTATAACAATTTCTTCAATGATATTCTGGAGCCGCTCTTTTATGACGCTTTACGTAATGACCGGAGCCATGACGATGGTTACTATAGCCGTTTTAACTGCAAAATACCTTTCCTGAACGGCGGTCTTTTTGATCCCATTGGCAATTACGACTGGGTGCATACTGATATTCTTCTGCCAAACAAGCTGTTTTCCAACCAAACCAAAACCAAAGAAGGTGATATAGGAACAGGCATACTGGATGTCTTTGACCGCTACAATTTTACCGTTAAAGAGGACGAACCGCTGGAAAAGGAAGTAGCCATCGACCCGGAGCTTTTGGGAAAATCATACGAAAAATTCAACGCTATCCGTCCGGATAACTTTGCTGAATTCAAAAAAGCATTAAAAAGCGGTAGAAAAGGAGAAGAAAACAAATTCAACAAAAAGTTCGGCGTTTTTTACACTCCCCGCGAGATTGTCCATTACATGTGCCAACAGAGTTTGATTAATTACCTTCATGCCGAAGTCATTGCGAGTGAAACGAAGCAATCTCTAATTCCCTCCAAAGAAGATATCGAAGCCCTGATCCATACCGGCGAACAGGTAAGCGAAAACGAAGCGATTTTTTTAGAAAAAGAACAAAAGATTAAAAAAGGGGAGCAAAAGACTACCAGTATAAAATCGACACTGCCTGACAGTATCAGAAAAAATGCGAAGCAGATTGACGATAAACTTGCGGAAATCACGGTCTGCGACCCGGCGGTTGGTTCCGGTGCCTTTCCGGTGGGCATGATGAGCGAGATTGTAAAAACCAGGAATGTACTT
The DNA here is from genome assembly GCA_019314185.1 of Deltaproteobacteria bacterium. Next base: position 872 of record JAFCZU010000284.1, read on the forward strand.
ACGCCTTTTTTGTCATTGCGAGAAGCGCAAGTGACGAAGCAATCTCACTTTGATGACAAACGAACTGCTTACAACTTCAAACGCCGATGCATTGAACATTCCCTTTACGGCGTGGACATTGATCCTGGTGCTGTGGAGATTGCCAAACTCCGTCTCTGGCTGTCGCTTGTTGTGGATGAGGATGACATAAAGAATATCAAACCGTTGCCGAATTTGGACTACAGGATTATGCAGGGCAACAGTCTAATCTCTGAATTTATGGGAATAAATTTTGATGATAATGAAAATAATAATTTAAAAAAAGAAATTGAAGAGTTGAATGCAGAAATAAAAACTCTTAAAAAAGAGAAGTCAGATAAAGAAAGTAAGTCTTCAAGGCACTACAAAAAAACTATAGAAATAGATCAAAATTTGTTAAATGAAATAAACATACTCGATGATAAGATAAACAAATTAAAGAATAAACGTACTCTATTAAACAAAAAATTAAATCATCAAGAAGAGTCCCCCGAGATTATTAATCTTATCAGTGAATTTCAGAAAAAGAAAAATACCTTTTTAAATGAATCAAATGTATCGCGAAAAACACAATTGAAAAATGAGGTCGATGTCCTGCTGATAAAAATATTTGAAACCAAACTGAAAACCCAAAAGGCGGACTACTTTAACAGCTTGAAAAATATTGAAAATAAATACTCAGTTGTACGCAATGAAAAGCAAAGAGATGAATTGATTAAACAGGATAAAGAAAAATTCAACAAAAAATCCGGCTTTGACCTTGAGTCAGCGGAAAAACAACTGAAAGAGTTTACCAGCGGAAGACAAATAAAACCATTCTTTCTGTGGAATCTTTATTTTTCAGAAGTGTTTCATAATAAAGGCGGGTTTGATGTGGTGATTGGGAATCCGCCGTATTACAATATAAAAACGGCTACTAAAGATTTGTTTAAATATCTGGCAGCGCATTATAACACTATTCACACCGGTTATAATGATATTGTTTATTATTTCATCTATTTAGGAATTGAACTTTTAAAAAAGTCTGGGTGTAGTGTATTGATTACATCTAACTATTACCTTGGCAATGAATATGCAAAAAAATTAAGAACATATTTAAACAACCATGTCTCAAAGATTATAAATTTCAAGGATAATATGGTTTTTGATTCGGCGAGTATTCATACCTGTATTTCCATTTCTCTTAAAGTTGCAAACTCTGATGAAATCATATTTTTTGAAAATACAACTGGTGAACAAATCACTACAAATAATATCGAATCAGCGCTTAGATCATTTGTAATACGACGTGCGGACTTGAATGACAATTGGATAATCGCAGATCAATCAACCGCTTCTGTTGTCAAGAAACTTAATCAAGGTTCAGTAGCATTATTAGGTGACATTTCAACAATAGAAAAGGGTTCAACATCTGGAAAAAATGATGTTTATACTGTTTCCAATAAGCTTGCAAAAAAGATGAAATTGGAAGATTCTGTTTTAAGAAAAAACATCAAAAATGGTGACATAGATAGGTACACTATATGTGACCGAGATAATTTTCTGATTTATGTTGACAGTCATACAACCATAGAAGATTTCCCTAATATATATTCATACCTAAAGAAACATAAAAAAGTTCTTTTAAATAGAAATGAAGTAAAGAAGGGTTTATATCCATGGTACAGGCTTGAAAGACCAAGAAAAAAAACTATATTTGATACTCATGAAAAAATCGTTGTTCCATACCGTGCCGAACATAATCGTTTTGCTTACGATAATCAGCAATACTTTAATGATGGCGGTGACATTCGAGCGATTGTTATTAAAAGTCCCAAGTTTAATATCAAGTATATTTTGGCAATATTGAATTCCAGACTTATCGACTGGTTTTATGGATTTATTGGCAAGCCTAAAGGAAAAGTCAAAGAGTACTTTAATACTCCGCTTTCGCTAATACCGATAAAAGAAATATCTTTGACTGATCAACAGCCTTTCATAAGACTTGTTGATTTAATTATATCAGAAAAGAAAATAAATTTTCATGTCGATACGTCAACTCTCGAAGCCGAAATCGACCAGCGCGTATACAAACTCTACGATCTGACCGAGGAGGAGATTGAAATAGTGGAAACTTCATCATGAGTAACACATTTATAAAAGGTTCGGAATGGCGGAAGTGGGATTTGCATATCCATACTCCTGTTTCCTATGAGAATCATTTTTCGGAATGGGATACTTATATCAAAAAACTTAAAGAAAAAGCCGTTAAACACGATATCGAGGTGGTGGGAATCAACGACTATTTCTCCGTTGATGGTTATGAAAAACTTTTGGATGAATGTGAAGATGAAACAAAGAAAACAAACCCTTGCATCAAGTTAGACAATGGCAAACTGCTTTATTTATTTCCTGTAGTTGAGTTAAGATTGGAAAATTTTACAAGTGATAATGAATCTATAAATATCCATGTGGTTTTTTCGCAGGATCTTTTGCCTTCAACAATTCGAAGTTCCTTTTTAGAAAAATTGACGCTCAACTACCAGTCTCTTAAAAATTTAAATTGCAAGGCTGATGATCTGATAAAAATTGGTCACGCTGAAGAAAACAATGGACGTTTTGATGTGAATATGGATTTGGCTTCTATCCCTGATCCCGATAAAAAACGCTTAATCCATAAAGCACTAAAGATTGTTACTTTTTCTATCTCTATCTTCGAAGATGGTATTGATAGCTTTCAAAAGATTTTAAAAGAATCTGGAATAGAAGATAATAAGTATTTGATTATCATTGCAAACAAAGGGAGAGGTGGTCTAGATGCCTTTCATTGGTATGACAAACTTAAAGATCTATCCAGAGCTGGGAATATAAGACAAAATTTATTGAATCTATCTGATGTGTGCTTTTCTAACGATTATAATGATATTCAATTTTTGTTGGGACAAAAAAATGATAGCCCAGAAGATGAAATCCTGAATCGCTTCAGAAGTTGTAAACCTTGTATTTGGGGATCAGATGCACATACTGAGGAAAACCTTTTTCATCCATCAAATGGAAATACTAACGATTACACATGGGTTAAGGCAGACCCAACTTTTGAAGGATTAAAACAAATTATTTACGAGCCGGAACCCGGCGAACGTGTAAAAATAAGTCCAGTTAAGCCTGATCAGAAAGATGGCTACAAAATTTTATCAAAGATTCGATTTACCAATACAACTGATTTTCCTGAAGAAATCGAGTTTAATAAAAATCTTTGTTCTATTATAGGGAGCCGATCATCAGGCAAATCAGCACTACTTGCTTATATAGCACACTCTGTCGATCCAGAATATACCGAAAAAATGAAGGAGGATGGCCCCGGAGAAGGAGCAGATTATCACTGGGATAAAATAGACTTGGAACATTCAATTGAGTGGTGTAATGGGCAGACAAACGATGAAAATTCCGGTAAAATTGTTTACATCCCCCAGAATTACTTATTCAATGAAAGTAAGAATTCAAACGAAATCAAAGAAAAAATCAAACCGGTGTTGTTTAAAGTTCTTCCTGATTTTGGAAATAGGTATAAACAAGCGGTCAGTAATATAAGTGCATATAATCAGCAAATCTCGGATCAAATTGATAATTGGTTTGATCTGTCCGACTCTATCAAATCGCTTGACGAACAATTAAAGAACTTGGGAGATAAAGAGTTAAAAATAGAAAACATGAAAGAGAAAAATCCGTTAAGCTATGAAGATTTAAAGCTGTATCAAGAAATAAATGCTTCCCTATCAAAACATGCGGGTAGAATAGATATAATAAATACGGAACTCTCACAAATATCTGATGTTTCCGAAGAATTTAATTTTTTTAGTGAATTAAAGGTTACTCTCTCTCCGGCGTTGGCAAGTTTGCCGAAGGGACTCCAAAACGCAATTAGAAAGAGTTTAGAGGAAACAGAGGATGGGATTCTTAAAAGAGTCAATAAACAAGTTGTAGATTATAAAAACTCTATCGAAAAAGAGAAGATAGAGGCAAAGGAAACCATCTCGGATATTAAAGGAAAAAATAAAGAACTCATTGAGAAACATCAGAAAAATATTGAATTAAAGAGGTATGTTAAAAAACTAAACGAGTATGACAAAACTATTAAGAAGATCGATGGGACGGCAACAGAAAAGAAAAATTCGTATGACAAGTTAGTAAAATGTGCGGAAGTCATCAAATCTGCATTAGATAAAAGAAAATCTCTTGTAGAAGAATTGAGAACTAATATTGAAAAGGCAGATCAGAGCACTATTAAGGGTATTAAGTTTGGATTGGAATATGGGTTTGATGAAAACCTTGAGAAAGTCACGCAAAAAATAAATATCAAGGAAATATCGACATTTATTGAGAAGGGTAAATTGAGTATCGACGAGATCAGAGAAAAACCAGGTGAGTTTCTATCTGATCTGTATTCTGGGGAACAAAAAATTATTAAGGGTAATGAAAAGAAGCCGGTTGCTCGAGACGTTTTATCACTGACAGAAAAAATCCTTTTTAATGCTGAAATGGAAAGAGATAAAATTGGTGGATTTTCTGAACCAACAATGACACCGGGTAAACGAGCATTGTTCCTATTAAGGTTAATCCTCTTTGAATCCGAAGATACTTGGCCCTTGTTGATTGATCAGCCGGAAGACGATTTGGATAGCAGGTCTATTTACAACGATATTGTTCCATTCTTGAAAGAAAAGAAAAAAGAACGACAGATTATTATGGTAAGTCACAAT
>JAFCZU010000038.1 GCA_019314185.1 Deltaproteobacteria bacterium
TATAGGGAGCGCTATAAAGAAATCAGCGGCCAGGATCCAATGATATGCCGTCATTGTGGTCATGAAATGGAGCTGTGGAAGATATGGCATCCGGCCTATGGTGTTATATATGACTCTGTTGATTTACTCCGATTTTGAAAATCGGAACACATTATGTTGCGTTATATTCAAATATTGCATACAATATATTGTACCTATTTTTCTGAGAAGGTAGTAAATCAACAGGGTCATATATGACGAGTGCGAAAATCTTAAGGCCGGAAAATACGACCCCGTGCCTGAACAACAAGGAGGGGAAAGATGTTCAGTTTGGCCCCCCGCCTGAGGAATACAGTTATCGTTGTTCCCAATGCTGGTATGAAATGAAAGTTAATGAGGCGATTATTGATTTTGAAATTGGTATGGCTGAATTTGTCGGAACTTATTACGAAGGATTTATGCCCATTGTCGGTTGTCCGAATTGTAATCCCCGAAGGGCGCTAAGTCCTATATCAACACCCAGTAAAAGAAGCTTGTTTGTGCCCTCTTTAAATTTTGGACATAAACAACATGGGCCATTTAATTTTTTCGGCGATACGACTCATTTGCGGCCTGTAACCACACATGGATTGTATTGCTGGCTGGAAATGGCTGGTTTTCAAGATCAACAAATTGATGAAGTCGGACTTGAAATGAATCCTTATCAATTTTTCCGTTCCATACCGTCCATTCTAAAGGCGTTCCTAAAAAAAGATCGTAGTCGTTTGGTAACATCATTATGGAATTTAATAGGATGGGTCTCATATGGAATTGGAAGAAAGAGATAAATAATGCTTGTAAGATCTAAAGCACCATTACGATTGGGGCTGGCAGGCGGCGGCACAGATGTTAGCCCTTATTCTGAAATTTATGGTGGCGCCATCTTAAATGCGACGATTAATAAATACTCTTTTTGTACAATAGAACCACTATCGGATAGAAAAATAGCTTTTATGGCAATTGACAGAAATGAAAGGTTTACATGCGATGCAGTGGAAAAGATGGAGATTGATGGCCATCTTGATCTGCTGAAAGGTGTTTATAACCGTGTAGTTAAAGACTTTGTACACAAACCGCTTTCCTTTTCATTATCCACGTATGTTGATGCGCCTCCAGGATCAGGGCTCGGTTCTTCATCCACTCTGGTAGTGGCGATTTTAGGCGCATTTGTAGAATGGCTAAAATTACCCTTGGGAGATTATGATATAGCTCACTTGGCCTATGAAATTGAAAGAGTTGATCTTGCGATGGCCGGAGGGAAGCAGGATCAATATGCTGCTACCTTTGGCGGATTTAACTTTGTTGAATTCTACGATAATGATAGGGTTGTCGTCAATCCATTGCGGATTCGGCAGGAGCTTGTGAACGAGTTAGAAATGAACTTTGTTTTATATTATACCGGAACAAGCCGACTGTCCTCAAAAATTATTGAAGATCAGTCAAAGCATACGCAAAAATCTGGTGATGCATTGGACTCGATGCATAAAGTCAAGCAACAGTCCTATATGATGAAAGAAGCCATTTTAAAAGGAGAGTTTAATAAAATTGGGGATATCTTGGATTTTGGATGGAAACATAAAAAAGCGACCTCTTCATCCATATCAAATACGCAGATTGAAAAAATTTATGATATCGCTAAAAAAGCAGGCGCCACAGGTGGAAAAATTTCAGGGGCCGGTGGAGGTGGTTTTTTCCTTTTTTTCTGTCCTGATGATACGCGTTACGGTGTAAAAAAGGCATTAGCTTTGTTAAATGGGAATATGCAGGATTTTCAGTTTACTCAAAATGGCCTGATGACTTGGAGTGTATGATGCCTTTCCAAAAAATGTAAAAGGCTCTATCCGAAAATTAAGCTTATGGATAATCAAGGACAAAATAGCGTTAGGGAAGCCATAATTCTCGCAGGAGGATTTGGAACAAGGTTGCAACCAGCAGTGTCGGATTTGCCGAAACCCATGGCCCCTGTTGCTGGGCGACCATTCCTGGAATATCTGCTGGATCATTTAATTCGTCAAAAAATTACCAATGTAGTTTTATCAGTAGGGTATAAAGCAAAGATAATCATAGAACATTTCAGGGATTCGTATAACGGACTCTCCATAAAATACTGTGTAGAAGAAGCTCCTTTAGGCACTGGAGGGGCAATTAGACAATCCCTCAAAATGGTCAGCCAGAAGGACGTGATTGTTCTGAATGGTGATAGCTTTTTCGATATTGATTATGATCAACTGTTATCTGCTCATAGAGAGAAAAAAGCGGACATCACCATAGCTTTCAAGCCTATGAAAAATTTTGATCGTTATGGCTCCGTCACTTTGGAGAAATCAAGGATTGTGACTTTCGAAGAAAAGAAAGCTCGTTCAAGCGGCTTTATAAATGGCGGTGTATATGTCATTCGAAGAGATCTTTTTAATGGGGTATTATCATTGCCAAGAAAGTTTTCATTTGAGCAGGATTTTTTGATGCGATTTGTGCACGATTATATGATAGCTGGTCATTTATGTGACGGATATTTTGTTGATGTTGGGACTCCAAATGATTACAATTCCGCTCAAAACGAATTGGCGAAATATTCATAACTCGACTTTGGCCATTTTTCAATTTTATCTCATCTTAGTGCCTCAAGGAGTAGAGCTTTTTCAGGTTGAATTAGATCATATCAGGTGAATTAAATGAATGTTGTATATTATACGCGGACATGTTTTCTTGATTCCGCATTGCCACTTGTCAAAGAGTTGAGCAAAAAGGTTGAATTACACCTTCTTTTAGAACTCTCTCCTGAAGGTTGGAAAAGCAGTCTTTTTGATGTTTTACCCCTAAAACTTCCATCAGGTATTATTCCGGCTGTGCCAGCCATAAAGAACTGTTTTCCTGATTCATTGACGGAATATTGGAAAGACCTCTCAAGCTTTAATCTTGTTGTGCATAATTGCCCGAAGAGTATTCATACGGCCACTTGGCGTGTGAGCACCAAAGCCACACAATTTATACGCCGTATTAGGCCTGATGTCGTTCATTTTGATGACGTTTCATTGAGGTTTGCATTGGGCTTAAGAGGCTTAGGGAAAATCCCGAAAGTGCTATCAATACACGATCCGACCCCACATATTGGGGAAGAGAACTGGAAGACGCATTTTGCACGTTGGTTGTTCTTCCACAAAACCAGACAATTTATTTTGCATAACAGAGTACAAATTGAAACGCTATGTAATAATCACGATATCTCTGACGGAAGGGTAGATGTGATCCCGCTTGGTGTATTAGATATTTTCCGACTATGGATTAATGAAACTGTGCAACAGGTACCGAAAACTGTGTTGTTTTTCGGTCGTATATCCGAATACAAGGGTATTGAGATCCTTTATCGCTCTGCTCCTATGGTTGCTGAGAAAGTTGAGAATGTTCAATTTATTGTTGCCGGTAGATCAGTTAGTGGATATAAGATTCCAGAACCACCTCGGCTTCCCAATGGCGGAGTTATTGAACTGATTAATGAATATATTCCTAATAATGAACTATCTGTACTATTTCAGAAAGCTGCTGTGGTCGTATGTCCTTATATTGAGGCCACACAAAGTGGGGTAGTATTGACAGCTTACGCTTTTGACAAGCCTGTAATTGCAACAAATACCGGAGGACTTAGTGAATATGTTAAACACAATCAAACAGGACTTCTTGTGCCGACAGGGGATCATAAGAAACTTGCTGAAGCAATTGTGAGGATTATAACTGACACCCAACTCCAGGCTGATTTCAGGGCTGGTATTCACAAATTGTCTGTGGAGGACCTGAACTGGGACAGGATAGCTAAAGAGACGGTACTGGTTTATAATAAAGCCTCCAATCCTGACCCTGCCAGCATGAAGATAAATTTAAAAAACGAATGCCATACATGGCAAAACAGTTAAGAACATGGGAAGTTTTTTTCAATCCTTATATAGAAATAATGAGAATTCTGATTTGCATAGATTCCCTCAATTTTGGCGGAGCTGAGAAACAGGCAGTTTTTGATGCTAATGCCTTGAGTCGTCGGGGGTTAGATATATACTTTTGTTACTTTGTTGCAGGCCCTTTAGCGATGGAGTTAGATGACGAAATAATCCAGTTTAAAATAAGAAGTAGCTCTTATCTAGGGCGGATTTTGGCATTAAAGAGGGCGGTCCACCAGTTTAAGATTGATATAATTTTTGCCCACATGTTTAGAGCTGAAATTATCTGCTCTTTAGCTGGTTTTTTGAGTAAAAAACCTGTAGTTTTCAATGAACATGGCCTAGGTTTATGGCGGAAACGGTCTCATATCCTTGCCTACAAGCTCGCATCATCAGGTGCCAAAGAAATTTGGTGTGCCTCTGAATACTGCAGAAAGCTTCGAATTGAGCGTGAGGGCATTTCATCCAATAAACTGAAAACAGTTTACAATTCCTATACGCAGTGGAATCATAACAATGTCAGACATGATAAGTTTCGAAATGAAATACTGATTAATAACAAGGAAAATACCGTAATTATAGGTTTCGTTGGTAGATTTGATCCTGTCAAGCGACTTCATCTCCTCGTTGATGTGGCAGCCGATTGCCCATTCACCAATATATTATTTGTTTTAGTGGGTGATGGCCCAGAAAAAAGTGCAATTGAATCTATTATCAGAAAGCGAAGACTTGAAAATAAATTCCTTCTTCCTGGTTTCATTCATGAGCCCATTGCCTACTATGAAAAGTTTGATCTTTTTGTCATGCCGTCGGAGCGGGAGTCATTATCTGTGGCTTTGCTTGAGGCAGGTAGTCGCGGCTTGCCTTGTATCGCCTTTGATGTAGGAGGTAATGCGGAGATTATCATAGATGGTAAAACAGGATGTATTATTCCACAAGATGATTGTCAAGCCTTCAGGCAGGCAATATATTTGCTTGTTCGTGACAGTCAAAAGCGCCAATCAATGGGCCAAAATGCTAGTCGATATATTTGTGAACATTTCTCTGGTGAAAAACGGATTCAATGTCTGTTGAAGACCTGTAGTTCCTATGTTTTGTAGAACAAGCGATGCCTATCCGGTTAACGCACATAAAATACTCTAACTTATTGTTATTGCAGATATTTTGTCTCCAATACATATTTAGGGCTTATGACATCTAAAACGTATTATTTTCAATAGGTTATATTATTTTTATAAAATATTTTGGACAACATCCGTATAGGCATTGAACAAGCTATGGATATTAGGGAATTCATAACACATGAAGTGGGCTTACCACTCTTTGAGATAGCAAAAGGGCTTAAAATAAGGGACGACTTACAAACCCTTAAAAGATTTTCTCGACGGAGCAGAGAAGAAATTCGGTCCCTCCAAAACTATAAACTTTCGAAAATCGTTAAACACGCTTATGACACTGTTCCATTTTACAAAAAGCGGTTTGATTCAGCCGGCATCAGTCCACATGATATCTGCGGCCAAAACGATCTCAAAGGAATCCCCGAGCTTTCCCGAGAAGATATTCAGAAACATGGATGCGAAATGATCTCATCGTCCATTGATCTCATGAAATGCTACAAAGGAAGCTCGAGTGGCTCTACGGGTCAACCCGTGGTCTATTACCGTGACAGAAGAGGATTGAGCTGTGAACAGGCAGCGCGTTATTTTGGCTGGGGGCTTTCCGGTTGGCGATTTGGTGCGCCGTTTCTTAGTATATGGGGCAATCCGACTACCGTTCGGCAAGATTGGTCAAGGCTTTCGTCTAAGGCGAAGTCTATTTTGTTTTTCGAAAGAAAGGTACCTGCTTATAGACTCATTAACGAAGAGAATTTTTACCGCCTGTATGAAATCCACCAAAAAATGTCAGTAAAATTCATCCAGGGTTACACGAATGCAATCTATGCTTATGCGAACTTTATCAACATGAAAGACTTAGACAGGCCGCAAACTCAAGGAGTCTTAACTACTGCCGAGAATCTTCAACCACACCAAAGAGAGATAATTGAGTACGCACTAGGACCGGTATATGATTTCTATGGCTGTGGAGAAATCAACTCTGTTGCATTTCAGTGCGGCTTTGGCGAACACTACCATATCATCGAACCACATGTGATTTTAGAGTACGGCGATACTGTTGATGATATGGGCAATCGGAAATTCTTGATCACCGATCTCGACAACTACGCTATGCCATTTATCCGATATGTAAACGGGGATATGGGGCTGCCGGGGTCCGAAAACAAATGCCCCTGTGGCTCTTCGTTCAGTACATTAGGGGGGGTATCAGGCAGGACTGGGGATGTCATCAGAACTCCGGAGGGTGGTATTCTGAGTATCCCGAGCTTTTTGGGCAGTCGATTGCTGAAAGAGCTGAAGGGACTAATTCGATATCAGGTGGAAATAGTTGAGAGAGGGGCGATCATTATAAGACTCCAGGTGAATCCTCATTTCAACCGAGAGGAAAAAGAAATAATCACGAAATCGCTTCGTGAGTATATCCCGGATTCTATCGACTGGTCCATAGCCCTGGCGGATGATATTTTGCCCGATAATAATGGCAAATTCAAGCTGGTCCTGGACAAGAGAAAGGACGGCAACTATAGATTATAACGAAATAAAGCAAATAAATTGATGGTTATATACCCGAGACTGAAACGTTTTATGATAATACCTCAAATAAAAAATATTAAATCTATTTACAGCAGTGTGTACCAACAAAGTCCTATCCGTTTACAATGCTGGTTAACCAAATTAGCGATGGCATCACCCTGGAAACCAACGGTGAAGAAATGCAATGTGCCTTTCGAAGAGCGCTTTCCCTCTTCCTACACGGGAGCTGTAGTTTTTTCCGCTGACTTTGAAATGGCGTGGGCATGGCGCTACGCCAAATCCGGCAGAGACCCTGTGAGATATGGGCTAAAAGCTCGATCAAACATTCCCATTCTTTTGCAGATGTTTGAGGAATATAGCGTGCCTGTGACTTGGGCAACGGTTGGACATCTTTTTCTGAACAGGTGCACGAAGAATAATGGCGCCTCGCACCCTGAACTGAAGCGCCCTCCTTTTTTCGAAAACAAGGTGTGGCAGTATAAATCTGGTGATTGGTATGATCACGACCCTTGTAGCGATGTTGAAACTGATCCTGCTTGGTATGCTCCTGATTTATTGCAAAAAATCATAGCGTCAAAAATTGGCCATGAGATCGGTTGCCATACCTTCTCCCATATTGATTGCTCCAGTGAACACTGCACAGCAGAGATTTTGGATGACGAAATTGGCGAATGCCTCCGTTTGGCTCGGAAAATCGGTGTCGATCTCAAATCGATGGTTTTTCCCGGCGGCACTAATGGACACTATGAGATACTCAAAAAGCATGGTCTCACTAATTACCGCATAAATTCAGAATATGACCTTTTCTATCCAGAAAAAGATAAATTTGGTCTATGGGCATTACCAAGCACTGCCTCAATTCAAAGCCATGAATTCGGTTGGGATCTGAACTATTACGTAAAGTATTTTGCTCAATATATTAATAAGGCTATCTCAACCGGCACAGTATGCCATCTTTGGTTTCATCCCAGTGTGGACAATTTTTGCTTAAACGAGATTTTTCCCCGCGTCCTCAAACTTGTAAGACAAAAAGCCGATCAGATGAAACTATGGATAGTTACAATGGGAGATCTCGCAGATTACTGCACCATGAGATCCGAAGAATGAAGATACTATATATTGTCAACATATTCGCTGACGAGACCAATCCTGACAAAGAACCTTTTGTCAGGGCTCAAATCGAATCCATTAGCTCCGCAGGACATGAAGTAGACATTTTTAATATTAATGGTGAGTTGTCAAAACTAAACTACCTTAAAGCGTTACCAAGAGTGATTAGGATAGTGAAAAATAAGAATTATGATATGGTGCATGGCCACTATGTTTATTCCGGTTGGGTTGCCGCCTTTCAAAGAAGGTATGCATCTGTGGTTTCCTTTATGGGCAGTGACCTTTCCGGTTCATTCAAGAAAAATGGAAGGATTAGTATTCAAGGTAAAATGGACATATATTTATCGAAAATACTCCAACTCGTTGTAGATGGTATAATCGTAAAATCTTTAGAAATGAAGGATACGCTAAGCGAAGCTCAAAAACAAAAGGCAATTGTATTGCCAAATGGAGTAGATTTAGATCTTTTTAAGGATAGATCAATGAAACAGGCAAGGTTAACACTCAATCTGGATTTTAAAAAAAAATATGTCCTTTTTGCCGGCAAATATAATATACCTCAAAAAGGTTTTCACATCGTTGAACAGGCCGTCCGAAAACTTAAGATTATAGATCCTCGTTATGAGCTTCTTTGGGTGCACCGGGTACCACATTCAGAAGTCCCTCTTTATATGAACGCCGCAAATGTACTTGCCTTGCCATCAATAAAAGAAGGCTCGCCAAATGTAATCAAAGAAGCGTTGGCCTGTAATTTGCCGTTGGTTGCCACAAATGTTGGGGATGTTAAGGACCTCGTCAACGGAGTCCATGGTTGCAGGATAGCCGAGAGGACACCAGAGGCTTTTGCCGCTGCTATCCATGAAATAGTGTCGCAGGGTGAAAAATCGAATGGGCGGAAAGCGGTTGAACACTTAAGTATCGAAAGAGTTGGGCAGAGGCTTGTCACGTTTTATAAACAGTTGATTTAGAAGAAAGAGCAATGATTAAAACTTTATCCCCAAAAAAACATTCACAGAAACACTTGGAAGGAGGAAGACCGTGAGGATTTTTGTTGAAAAAGACGGTTATTTGTCTAACTCCAGTTTCAAATTTCGTTTGATGCAATATGGTTATTAGAAGAATTCTTATTTTTTTAGTTTTATTAAATTTGATATATTATTTCAATATTATCAGGCCTGATAGAATCTTCTATTTTACGATTTTACCTGGTATAAGCTTAAATATCAGCGATCTCCTTTCAATTTTCATGTTTGTTGTATCCTTCTTTTATGCGCTTTTTTCGGAGGATAAGATTAGCAGGGAATTGGTTTATTTGTTAATCTATTTTTTTTCTTCAATAATACTTGTATGTGGTATTTCCTTTTTGGCACTTGATGCGTCACTTGGAACGGTTGGGAACCGACTAAGATTGTATTTTTGCTATTTTTTTATCCCAGGCACAATCTACCTAATCAAAGACAAAACAGATCTAAAATTTTTCTTTGGCGTTGTATTTGTTTTCGGCGCGGTCGGGTGTTTGATTCAATACGCGGAGTTTATATATGGAAAACCCTTCTTTTATATCCCCGGTACCGGCGTTGGAGAATACTTTTCTTCTAAGGTAATGAAAGTGGAAGGAATTTCAAGGATATGGCATAGGAGCGGGAACTACCTGATGTTTACGTGCGGAGTTTCAATGTCTTGCGTATTGTTGAGGCAAAAGGGCAAAAGGTTTTTCATGTTCCTTTTGATTGGTACGCTAATTTCTATTATTGTCTCTTTCACTCGAACCGCTTACATGTTTACAATAATAGCAATGTTAGTAATCACTTTTATTTGCCTGAGAAAAAACTTTGCCTCTTCTATTCTTGTTTGGGTAATCATTTTTGTATTGTTAGCCTCATGTGTGTGTTTCGGTTTGGGAAAAGGTACCATGAATGCATTTGTTTCACGATTTGCTTCTACCTCCACAGCGATTACCGATGCCAAAACTCCTAGTACGTTTCATGAAAGGATGAAGCAACTTGACTACATAATGGAGAAAATGCGCAAATCGAATTATCCGACAATATTTGGGATGGGGATTACAAACGAATCTGTCAAATTGGTAACGAGTGACTTAGGTTATATAAATATATTTTTGAATTTAGGAGTTCTTGGTTTGATTTTTGTTGTTTGGATCTATGTATATTTATATAGAAAATGCTTTCGGCTGAAAAAGAGTATAAATGAAGGTTTTTACAATTGTGTTTTGATCGGGATTATAGGGATTCTTTCAGGAATGATAGTTGCCGGGATTAATTTCGACTATTTCACTCTCAAGTCTAAGTTTCCCTTGCTTTTCGTTTGCATAGTCTCCGTTGAACTGATTGACAAATTCCATCGAAAGGGAGTTTTGGCTTGATTGAAGCCGCATGTGACCGCATAATAAATTTAAATTTTAAGGCCCTTAACCCTGTAAGTGATCCCAATTGGAATAATCTGGTGGTTTCATGTAATGGCTATACACCTTTTCACGTTTCCGGGTGGTGCAGGGCCTTGGAGGAGTCCTATCAATACCAACCCCTCTATATTTCAATGCTTAACCATGGCAAAATCCAGGAATGTTTACCTATCATGGAGGTCAGGAGTATCCTGACCGGTAAAAGAGGGATTTCCTTGCCTTTTACGGACTATTGTGAGCCGATATTGTCTAACAATGGCCTGTGGGATAAGATATTTCGGATCGTCGTAAAGATAGGAAAGGAAAAGGGATGGCGCTATATAGAACTCAGGGATATAAAATTCCTTCCAGCGCATATTCCCCCTTTTGTGTCCTACTATGGGCACACTTTAGATCTGACACAAGGGAGCGATAAGGTTTTCTCAAAATTCAGGTGCAGCACAAGGCGAAACATCAAAAAGGCGATTAAGGAGGGTGTGGAAGCCGAAATATTCAACTCAATTGAGGCATTGAGAGAGTTCTATCGATTAAATTGTATGACAAGAAAAAGGCACGGTCTGCCACCCCAGCCTTTTTATTTTTTCAAAAAATTATTCGAACATATGATTTCAAAAAACCAGGGATTTATCGTTCTTTGTTCTCATGGCGGGGAAAATATAGCTGGCGCTGTTTTTCTTCATTTCTGCAAAAAGGCCGTTTATAAATACGGCGCATCGGATGTGGCTCACCAAAACCTAAGGGCTAATAACCTTGTCATGTGGAAGGCCATTGAATGGTATAGCCAAAACAACTTTGAAACGTTTTGTTTTGGCAGAACGGAAATTGATAACAAGGGGCTTTTGCAATTCAAATCAGGGTGGGGCGCTGAGGAGCGGATCATAAATTATTACAGGTACGATCTTAAAAAAGAAAAATTCGTAGCTGGGGCAAAAAATGGGGCCGGCTTTTCTCATGGGGTTTTCAGCCGGATGCCGATACCTTTGTTGAGAATTGCCGGAGCATTATTATATCGCCATGTCGGATAAACCTATGAAAATTTGTATGGTTGGCTATACCCTTTACATGACTGACGCACGTATAAAGGCATATGTACGTTCCCTTGAAAAAAGAGGGATTGAAACCGATGTTATGGCTTTGCAGGAATCCGGCAAGGGAAGAGAGGAAAAAACAGATAGCGGCGTAATTTATTATTTGACCAAGAAATATCGCGGCAGCAATTCAGTAAGATATGTTTTGAGTTATTTTCAGTTTTTCCTGACTGCATTTTTTAAACTGACAACCCTTCATCTAAGAAAACGATACACTACTATTCATGTCCACAATATGCCTAACTTCATTGTCTTCACAGCGATTATCCCAAAAATTTTTGGTGCGAGGATAATTTTAGATATACATGACCTGATGACAGCCAACTATATGACCAAATTTTCCGTTAAGGATGATCATTGGCTGATCAAACTATTAAGGTTTGAGCAAAAACTATCCGGTGCATTTGTCGACAATGTCCTGTGTGCAGATCATCAACAAAGAGAAATGTTAGCACAATATGGAATACCAAAAGAAAAAATTGCCGTTATGATAAATGTGGCCAACGAAGACATATTCAAGCCCGTTACGGGTGAAAAGCATGAAGAAAAGTTCCAGTTAGTTTACCATGGCACTATCGCGAAGAGGTTGGGCATCGACATTCTGCTTCGAGCAATGGCGTTGGTCAAAGATCGAATTCCCGTTTCTCTGTCTGTTTATGGGGATGGAGATTATCTAAACGAATGCATTAAGTTAAGGGCAAATTTGAAATTGAAAAATTGTGTATATTTTAGCGCCAGTGCTTTCAATGTTGAAAATGTCCCGAAGATGGTCGGCATTATGGACGTGGGCATTGTGCCGAATAAGAAAACGCTGGCAACAGATAGGTTTATGATGCCAGTAAAACTTATGGAATATGTCCATTTACAGATTCCTGTGATTGCGCCCCGCTTACGAATTATTCAGTACTATTTTGATGAAACAATGATCAAATACTTTGAGCCGGAAAACGTTGAGGATTTGGCAAGGTGCATTGTTGAGCTTTATGAAAATCCGGAGGAACGAAAAATATTGGTAGAAAATGCCAATGAGTTTATTGAAAAACACAATTGGAAGACCCAGGAGAAGGAGTATTTAAATCTCATCTTGTCAGGGAATCACACAAACTGATCGAAAAACTTCGCCAATGGCCTTGCGAGAAATATTCTATATCTTGAAACCAGTTATCCCGAGACGGTTGCAGCTTTTCTTACGAAGGCAATTGGTTCTTAAAAAGCGGGTTTCTCTTGTTGATATCTGGCCCATTGATGCGACTGCAGGAAAACCAAAGGAACTCTTTAACGAATGGCCTGAATGTAATCGCTTCGCACTTGTCCTTACCCACGACGTAGACACCGAAATCGGTCAGAAAAAATGTCAGGATTTAATGGAGTTGGAAGAAACCTTGGGATTTCGATCTTCCTTCAATTTTGTGGCCGAAAGGTATCACGTTGATCCGGACTTACGACAAACATTGACTGGCAAAGGGTTTGAAGTCGGAGTTCATGGGCTGAATCACGACGGCAAGCTTTATAAATCCTGGCAAATATTTCAGGAACGAGCGCTTAAGATAAATGGTTACTTAAAAGAATGGGGGGCCGTGGGTTTTCGTTCTCCTGCCATGCACCACAATCTGGAATGGATTCATGACCTGGATATTGAATATGATGCATCGACTTTTGATACTGACCCGTTTGAGCCCCAACCTGATGGAGTCGGTACGATTTTTCCCTTTTGGGTAGAAGGGAACAATAATCAGAAAGGGTATGTAGAGCTACCCTATACACTGCCACAGGATTTTACCCTGTTTGTGCTTATGAGAGAAAAAAATATCAATATTTGGAAAAGGAAGCTGGACTGGATTGTGGAACAGGGGGGGGTGGCGTTATTGAATACGCATCCGGATTATATGAAGTTTGGCCAGGGGAAGATGGGGTTGGAGGAATATCCAGCGGACTATTATGGGGAGTTTTTGGAATACGTGAAGGGGAGATATGAAGGGCAATACTGGCATGTGCTGCCTAAGGAGATGGCACGTTTTTGGGGGGAGAATTCAGGAGTCAGAAGTCAGAATTCAGGAGTCAGAAGGGAGTAAGGAATTTAGATCCGCACATTACGCAGATTTCACGGATTAACACTAAGCAAATTAGCCACCCCAGTACCATCAAAATGAGCTACGGGGCAGGCAGACCTACACAGACACACAGACGTTTCCTCCTGCGGACTCCACAGAAGAAAAAAATGTCATCGCTTCGCGAAAAAACTCATAATGAATTTGACACACCGCTTGCAGCGACACACGGATTACACGGACCCGCCTGCCATGCGTTGTAATTGCGTTGACATAGTAAAAGCACGTTTGTAGGCACCCGATTATGATACTTCGTTAAATCCATACAAAGGCATTGCGGGCAGGCCCGCCTGCCGAGCCTCTATCTCATCGTAAGCCACCAGCGGGTAAGCAGAGCGAGGCGGCCAGGGGCACGGGCGGGCAGGTTAACACGGTGTGAATTAGCCACAGGCAAAAAAGACTGGGATGCTGGGAGGTTAGGAGGATTGAATACATCTTATTTGTATTGTTGAGTACAAAAGGAGGTCATAAAATGAATGGGTCAACATTAGAAACAATAGAAAAAGAAGCTGCAAGTCTTTCAGTTGATGACCATATAGAGTTGATTGAAGCGCTAGTTCATCAATTAAGAAAAAAGAGCGTTTTAGTACAACAAAAGCTTGACTGGAAAGAATTATACGGTCTTGGAAAAGATTTATGGCAAAAAGAAGATGCGCAAAATCATGTAAATAAACTCAGAGAGGATAGAATATGAATCTTTCAGACGAACTCGCACAGCTTAATACTATATTCATTGATACAGCACCGATTATTTACTATATTCAAGCGCATCCTCAATTTGGTCCTCTTGCAAAAGAAGTCGTGTATTCCTTTCAGGCAGGAAATATCAGCGCTTTTTTGTCTGTTATAACACTTGTTGAAGTTTTACCCAAACCAATTGAAACAGGAAATGAAAATTTAGCAAGAAAATTTGCAGAATTTCTAAAAACAGGAAAGAATATCAGTTTGCTGGATATTTCAATAAATATAGCAGAAAGAGCTGGCAAACTACGAGGACAATATACATCCTTAAAAGCAATGGATGCCATACAAATTTCAGTTGCTCTTGAAGTTAGTGCTGATGCGTTTATCACGAGTGATGCTAAATTAAAACAAATTAATGAATTAAAGACTATTGCCTTAAAAGATTACTTATCTTGAGCGAGAACCAACGGAGCCCTGGTCCGGTTTAGGAGAAACTGCGGGACATAAGTAAATAGCTTGACATGTATATAGGAAAAGACCAGGGAGTCGCCTACACTCTTGACAAAAAAAAATTAGACACGGAAGGCGGAAGGCTCTGGGCACCAAGGGTGCTGCTGAAGGCGTTAGGGCCGCTACGCTTGAGGCTAAAGGCTAAAGGGAAGAGGCTGAAGTCAGAGGTCGGAGATCAGGAGTCAGAATTCAGGAGGCGGAAGGTGAGCAAGAGAGAAGGTTAGAAGCGAAGAAGGTGAGAA
>JAFCZU010000285.1 GCA_019314185.1 Deltaproteobacteria bacterium
AAAAAACAAGAAAAAGAATTACCAAAATAAGAACAACTTACTGCTAAGAACGCCAAGAACACTAAGAATAAATCTTTAAAACAAACTTTGCGTTCCTTTGCGGCCTTTGCGGTAGAAAAAATGAAAAAAATCAATCTTCTCCATCTCATCCAGGGCCTTGAAATAGGCGGTCTTGAAATTATGGTTGTTAACTTACTCGAACGAATAGACCGTTCTCAATACCGCCCTTCAATCTGCTGCTATGATTCTCTTGGCAGTCTAACAGAAGGTTTGCCTGAAAGGGGCATTGGGGTGCATCTGCTACGAAGGAAGCCCGGGATTGACTATTTTTATCCCTTCAAGCTCGCAAGGTACCTGAAAAAGTCAAAGATTAAGATTCTGCATCTTCACAATCCAACGGCTCTTTTTTACGGAACCCTGGCCGGCAAGATAGCGGGAACCCCGTGTATTATCTATACGGAACATGGGAGGGATTTTTCTTCAAGCATCAAAGTCAAGATAGCCAACAGCCTGCTTTGTAAAATGGTGGATAAAATTGTAGTGGTGGCAGAATGTGGCAAAAGGTATCTTGTTAAACATGAGGGTGTGAATGAGAAAAAAATAATAAAAATATACAACGGTATTGATTCGAAAAAGTTTGGAACAAGACAAGAGGTTGCATTAATACGGCGGGAACTTGGAATAACAGACGATCAGTCCGTCATCGGTATGGTTGCACGCCTTGATCCAATAAATGCGGTTTTGCTGGTTATTGGCGATGGCTCAATAAGAACTGAACTGGAAAACATGACAGCCGACCTCGGACTGCAAGATCATGTCAAGTTCCTTGGAGCGAGGAGTGATATTCCGGAATTGTTGAGCGTGTTGGATGTTTTTGTTTTATCTTCCTTTAGCGAGGGGCTTTCCCTTACCCTGATTGAGGCATGTGCGGCGGCAAGGCCGATAGTAGCCACCGATGTGGGGGGTAATGCGGAAAACGTCGAGCACGAAAGCAATGGACTTCTTGTGCCGTCTGACCAGCCCGAAGTTATGGCGAGAGCTATTCTCGAAATCTTGATTGATGAAGCAAAAGCAAGGCAGATGGGAGAAATGGGAAGAAAGAAATTTGAAAAGGCATTTACATTGGATGCAATGGTGAAAAGGTATGAAGATTTGTATGAGTCTTGCCTTTGTCCGTAAAACTGAGGAAGGTACGGAGATAGCTACTTATGGGACCAAAACAAAATAGTGATGCTTGGACTGTTGCGCAAACGATAGGTAAGAATGGCACGGGTAATTGGCTTGATTTCAACATGGAGTTAGATGAGGTCTATCGGGCTGCGGAAAAATGGAAAAAGGCCATATCAGGTATTAATAAGCCATGGTTATGCTGGAATATCTACGACAAATGGAGCGTGTTGCAACAGAAACTCGTATTGGAAATGGGCTGGACTCCGGTTGTAGGTTGGGACCCCAATTGTGTCCTTGGGCCCCCACCCATTGTACCGGGGGCAATTTCAGTCAATTTTAATGAAGACTTGCAATTTAAAGCTTTGTGGCCGCATTTCCCACTCGAATTTGCTTTTTTGTGGTCCGAGAAACTCGCATTTTGGCATGCTGATTTACTTGTAAGAATGGAAAAATTGGAAAAAATCGTTTCCTTGTTTGAAGACCTTAAAAATAATGAGATGGCCGCGGTTCTGTCCATTGGCGGTAGGCGAAATCTACTCAACTTTCGTTCTCACAGGTATTGGGAGTTACTCGGTTGTATCACTAAAGGTGCAAGTGAAAGCCAGTTACAACTTGGTTGTGGATGGTGGAGGCATTTTTACAAGCATCCCAATTGCCCGCCGAGCGAAAAGGAAAAGAGATCTAAGTATTATTATGATAGCGGTGTGGGCATAATGTACTGGAAGAGAAAGTACAAAGGAAAAGTCTACAATATTAAGGCAAAGTGGATTGAAGAAGGCCATTGTTCTCGGATTGGAAACAAGAACTATAAGAGAGGAATTAGCAAGAGTGAAGAAATGAATTTAAACTTTGATCTGCAGAAAATTGCGACGAAATTAGGGCTCGAAAAATTTTTGTAGTTAGATTGAATCGTCTTTCGAATGGAATTTTACAGTACGTTTTTAGTGGGTTTGTTTCGCTTTCAAAAATACATTTTTACATTTTTCAATTGTCTATTGGTGAATACTTCTAATGTCCGAATTCGACTTAATCCACGATAATAAGAGGGCTCATAAAAAGGATAACCTGATCCTGCCCAAAAAGAAAATCCTTGTAACCTTAGCTGGAGGAGGCTTTCTGTGGGAAGCCCAGGCTCTCATAAAAGGCATGGGAAACGATTACGAGTATCACTACGTAACAACACCTGATGCAGTAGGTAAGGTTGGAGTGGTCGATATCCCGGAGGGGGGGATTCATATCATAGCAAAGCCTACAACTATGAATGAGAAATCAAGCCTGAAAAAGGTGAAAAATACACTGCGCAGCTTCAGGGATGTCTGCAGGGTGATCAGGAAGGTTGATTTTTTTGCCGTTATCTGTGTCGGGTCCTCCATTGCCGTACCTTTATGCTTTTGGGCAAAATGCTTCAGGAAAAAAGCAATCTTTGTTGAAACCATTACTCGCATTTCAAAACCTTCTCTTACAGGGAAAATTATCAGCGCCCTGAAACTCTGTGACCGCTTCTATGTTCAATGGCCCGAGGGTGTAAGCCTTTATAAAGGAGCAATATACGCAGGAACCGTTTTATGATTGGTTTGAATTCTCTTGCCGATGAACATAGCGCCCTGCGGGCGAACTTTATTAAAACTTTGACAGGATTGACAGGATTGACTGGATAATGTTCATGTTAATCATGAAATAAAATCCTACGAACGAACATATTATTAGATTTTGCTATGCCCAGTTCCTGAAAAGAGAATTTGAGAGAAGGCTGCAACAGCTTAAACCTATCCGCCAGAGTACGTTGGCGGACTGTACATTTGAAGCGTTAACAGGATAGAATTGGCTGATAAACAGGATATCGGGTACAATGGTTTTTTTAAATCAAGTCAATCCTGTTATCCTGTCAGAAAAGGAAATTCCTATACTATCCAGTTAATCCTGTCGGACCTTTATATACCTCGGAAGGTTACAAATTGCGCTTTTTTGCCTGCCCTGTAAGGAGGAGCGACTGCATCGGGGCGCTCTGGTGGTGGAAAAAGCTTTTCTTGACACAACATGACATGCGAATTATAATTCGCATGTCAATGATATTAATACGAGATATAATTCGCAAAAATGAAAGAGGTTCTGCTAAAACATAATTACCAGTGGCATGACAGGAGCTTTGATACCGGTATAAAAAGAGATCTTCTTGCAAAGATTATCAAAACACTTGATATCCGCCACGTGGTCGCAATATCCGGAGCTCGAAGATCAGGCAAATCTTACATTTTCAGACAACTTATCAAGCACCTTATTGATTCCGGAGTAAAGCGGGAAAATGTCCTTCAGGTCAATTTCGAAGATCCATTCTTTATTTCTTTGCGTAATGATATTTCTATATTTGAAAATCTTTATTCAGAATTCCTTAACATAAAAAATCCTGCAGGAAAGGTTTATCTGTTTTTAGATGAAATACAGAATATAAATAACTGGCAGTTCTGGGTAAGAGATATATATGACAGAAATGAGCACGTCAAAATCTTCATAACGGGTTCAAATTCCGAGCTTCTTTCCGATGAGCTTGCCACACATCTTACAGGTAGAGTAATTGCTTTTGATAATTTTCCATTTTCTTTTACTGAATATTTTAAAGGGCTGAATGATCCCCATCTTCCGGAACTTACTGAATCATACAACCCTGAAAAACTTTATGAACATTTGTATCCATATAAAGAGAAACTTCTGCATTATATTGAATTGAGTTTTAAAAGAGGGCTGTTTCCGGAAGTTGCGTATTTTGAGGATATTGAACTTGTTAAAGATATTCTTTCGCAATATTTTCAGAATGTGCTGTTTCGGGATATTGTGCGCAGGTTCTCTATCAGGAAAACAAAAGTCATTGAACAGTTGGCATATTATCTTTCTACAAACTTTACTTCCATATATTCTTACCGAAAACTTGCGGATGCAGTAGGAACCAATGAGAATACACTCAAAGAGTATCTCTCTTATTTTGAAAAAGCTTATCTGTTTTTTTCTGTAGATTATTTTGAGTATTCTCTTAAAAAGCAGTTTAAAAGGAACAAGAAAATATATGCGGTGGACTGCGGAATGAGAGATGCAACTTCATTCTCTTTTTCGGAAGACAGCGGAAGGTATGCTGAAAATACGGTATTTCAAATGTTAAGGCGAATGACAGATAAGGTCTATTACTGGTATGAAGACAGCGGCAAAAAAGAGATAGATTTCGTCATAAAACCACGTAACCAGCCGATTGCAATCAATGTATCATATACTGACGAATTACCGGCCCGAGAGTTCGAGGCATTCAAAGCCTTTTCAAAAATTGCAACGCCTGAAAGATACATTCTTGTGACCAAAAAGCATTTTGAAAGAAAAACACTGGATGGAAAAATCATCGAACTTATACCTCTATGGGTCTTTGTATTTCTAAAACTTTTTTGAAACGGCCTTGTCTGGGCCAGGGCCAGGTGATTTCTTCCTCAACAAGCTGGATACAGGAACCGTGTTATGATCTTTGTTACTGTAGGAACGACAATTTGGTTTGATGATCTAATAGAAACCATAGATCAACTTGTTGCAAGCGAACAAATCCACGAGCCCGTGGTGTGCCAGATCGGCAATGGAAGGTATATTCCAAAAAACTGTGAATACTTTCGATTTCAAAAGAGTATAGACGAATGGATACAGCGGTCATCGGTGGTGATTAGTCATGGAGGGACGGGCACAGTGCTTTCGCTGCTGGTGATGCAAAAGCCCTTTGTGGCTGTGGCCAATCCCATGGGAGCGGATGATCACCAATCACAGTTTTTAGAACGACTTGAAAGAACGGGCTGCGTTCTGTGGTGTCGTAATTTGGAAGATTTGCCGCATTTTATCCATAAAGCAGACGCATTTAAATCCAGGCTCCTCGGCACGGAACATCTTGCTGACGATATCAAAGCCTTTCTTGATCTTGCTGACGATATCAAAGCCTTTCTTGAGTCATAAAGGGAAAATAAACCACGAAGAACACGAAAAATCACGAAGATTGGAATTTGATATATTGTCAAATCGTGTTATTGATGGTGCCTTAATCTAAAACTTCTTAGGAAAAACTTTGCGTTTCTTTGCGCTCTTTGCGGTGAAATATTTTTTTGGGAAAATCACATGACAAACATACTCAAATTCAGCCTCATAGTAATTCCTTTGGTCCTTCTTTACACCCCTATCATGCTCGAAATGGGCCGGGAGTGGTATTCTGATCCTAACTATTCACACGGTTTTTTGATACCTGTGATCTCGGGCTATTTCCTGTGGCTAAACCGGGAGACTTTGAAGAGATTACGGATTGCTTCCATGCATATCGGCTGCATAATTATTATCCTCGGTCTTGCCCTCTACATAGTTGGAGCAATGGGGGATGAAATGTTCACCCGCAGAGTATCTCTGTTGCTCGTTTTAGCCGGGA
>JAFCZU010000286.1 GCA_019314185.1 Deltaproteobacteria bacterium
GAACAATAATATGATGTAACGCTCCAGGTGCATCTATTCTTGATCTGCGTGGCATATTTCTCTTATGACAGAAATTATCCGACTTGTCAATATATCAAGGAACGTCCCGCAATCCGCACGTCCCGCAATCCGCAACCTTGCGCGTCCCGCAACCTTGATGAGAACCGGAAGTTTTAAGGTGGGTTTACTGTGAAAATGGCAACGAAATGCGATAATTTTATCTGAAAACTGCTAAAATTCCAGTACTATTTTAATTTAGGGAATTTATATTGCGTGAAAACGCAGCTATGTTTTCATTGGGCCTTAATATTCAGCGAAGTCAGTTTTAAAAATTACACGCTGAGTTTTGCCTGACTGGCAATTAATTTGTTTCTGGCGAGGTTCAAATATGTTACCAAAATATCCATGCTTATCTTGTCCTCCACCAGAGGGAACAATGAAGTATTTTCCTGCGGCTAAAGTCATTCTGGATTCTTGCCTGGGTTGAGCTTGCTTTCCTTTTCGGTGGTCTCGAACGGTATTAACTGGGTATTTTTGTAGAAAGTCACCACGCTTGCCGGAAACTGACTTGAAGACTCCAATCTCATCTGTATATTTACTATAGGTACCAGTTACCGTAACTAAAATGGTACACTCGCCTGAGGTTGTTGTGCCTTTTTTGACTTTAACGCGCTTTGACCAACGTAGACTGACACCATCCTGTCGTCTGGCATCTTGACGTTCACCATAGATGAGCGAGGCTCCCTTGCTTGTGTTGTACAATCCAATTTTAACGTCACGGTCACCACTTTTTGTTTTGACCCGGGGTAGTACAGGCTCCCCAGCAGTTCCTCCCTTAAAGCACCATTCGTAAACAGGTGTTTCTGAAAATGCTAATTCGATGCCACCTGATCCCCGTTTATAGTGAAGGTATTTTTCCCCACCTAAATAGACATTCAAAGCAATGGCTTCTTCGTATTTTACCGGTGTAGTTGATTGGTTCTTTTTGTAAAAAGTGAAGGTCTGATCGAAATTGGACGGAGTCGCCCAGCCTAGGTTAATACCCTTGCGTTGCTTTTTCTTCACCAGCATTTTGTTATTGCGGGTATTTTTTAGACCATGAGGAAAAGCAGGTAAAACCTCGTCAGCTCTGGAGTTGAGAATGACCCAAACTTCGTCTGTGGAGGAGGCCGATACTGTCCATGGGTTGGCCAAGGCAGCAAGAATTGTGGTGCCAATCAAAGCAAAACGTACCAACAATATTAATCTCATTGTTTTCTCCTATGTGAACTAGAGAGACCCAAACCAATTATTGTTCCCTCACCTAAATAGGCTAATACCTGACCAGCAATTGAAATAATATCTTTCATTGTTCACCTTCCTTGCTATGATTAAGAGGTTCTGAAATCTGAAATTTTTATATAGTGCACCGTATCGAAAATATTACATCAAATGCTGGCAAGATATAATCTCCCCATATTTTGACAATATCATACATAATAGCAAACAATATCAATCATAGTTGCTATTATTTCCGATATGTTGGGTTTATTATTCCTCCATAACGTATGATATAGGAACGAGGGATTGCATATGTCAAATTGCCCGATTGACCTACACTTCTCGAAAACCCATTCTAATAAGCGGATCGAGAAGGCTTATGAAGGTCTTGGAGTCAAAATCGTTACCCGGATTATCGGCTTGTCACCACCGGACTACTTCCCTGCCATTTCATTTCATCGTTTCATGGGTTGCCGAACGAGTAAGCCCATAACTCAAACGGAGTGGCATAGTATATCCATCCCCAAAAACCGCTTAGAGCTGATTGTGAAGGCGGTTTGAAACACGCTGTACTACGAACCCCTGTTACTTTTAAAATCCAGCCGATTGTTGCAGTCCACAGGAGCTGAATTATAAAAGTGGCAACATAAAATAGGGCAAAGAGCGGGAGATAGAGTGGACCGAATATACGAGCCTGAAGCAGATGCATTCTTTCATGTTGACCCGCGCCTCCTATATTTACCGTACCGAGAGTTTGAAGCACACTATTCCCAAAACCGGTACTGCTGCGGGGTGAGTATACAATCCAGCCCTGATTTTCGGAATCTGAACGGGATGGATTACCAAAGAAGATGTAAATCAAATTTCCAAAAATAAATCCAAAAATAGTATTGAGCAAGCTCCAGGTCATATCAATAATTAATTCAACCCAACCAACAAAACGGGATAAGTCGTAAATAAGTAGTATGCCTGCTTCAAGCCCATAAAGAAATCCAAATCCTACACCGCTGAAAATAAGTATCCACCAGTTCACAACTTCACTAGCTGAATTGACAAGCAATAGGGTCGAACCGCCAGTCAGACTTGATACGATTAAAATTAAAAATCCCTTTAGCCAATTATTAATATCTACCTCCTTCCTTTAACCCAGCTTTTCGAATAAAAAAATAAATCCTATAATTACAGCAAGTTACTTTTTTAGAATCTTCATTATGGCACTACATTTATTGTTTTTTATCATAAGAGCCTCTTGCAGAAACACATGAAACCACATTGCGTGCGCTATATATTGTATAGAGATATTGGCTATGGCACATTATGTAGCACTGCTCTGTCGATTGGTGTTGTTTCTGCAAGAGGCTCATAAGACACCTTGCTGAAACTAAAGATATTTTCCCGTTTTTGGGGTTTTGGCAAATACCCGACTAAAAAGTCTGCTGTTTTGGCTACCAACAGAACACCCAACGTCCTCTCAGGAGCAAGGTATGCAAGTTTTGAGGGGTTTCTCCATTGGGCACTCCTGGCTGAAGTTTAAAATATGAATGGACTTGTGAATCAATTACCAAAAGAATGCTACCCAATTCAATGGGGTGAATACTGTATTTTGGAGGAGAAAACTATGTATTTACAAGGCGGCAAAACTGCTCTATGGCAAGGAGGTGGAGGTACAGAGACCACGGAAATAGCGTTTAGTCGATAACGTATCCACACATTTTGATAGCTTCTACAAAGACCTAACGCCTGGAAATAACAATAAATGTGTTCTCTAACAAATCCGTTATAATCAGAAAAAAATCAATGGAAGCTGCAAAAAAAAACTTGAAAAATCATTCTCCGAAAACCCGGCACAACAAAGGGCAAAAGATAATGTTTTTCGACCCCCCGTATAATCTTAACTTTTGTATAAAAGTTAAGATTATATCTCAAAGACTATATCCTGTAATATCAAATAATTATCCCAACTTTAGTCCTGCACCTCTTTTTTTTCGCTAAACAAATCTTAACTTTCTATATTTTTTGTGATATAAAATTAAGATTATCTAAAAGGGGGGGATTCAATGATACAAAAACATCTCTTTGAGCCTACTTTAATTAAATCAGCCTCCCTGATCGCACCTGACAGCCCTCAGGTATCTCACCAATCCATTCCACCCCGGAGTCTTTGTAGGCAGCGTACTTTTTTAGTGTTGCTTGACCATTGGCATAGTTCATCGCTCATTCTCCCCTCTCTTCAATTATTCGTATTTCCCGATCCAGTTCCGCCGCCAGTTCTTTTTCTGTGGGAAGTACAAGGCGGTATTTCGAGGCAAAGAGCTGCTCGCTCTTTTTGAGAACAGAGTATCTGACAAGGGTTTCCTCTTTGTCATTACAGAGAATGATCCCGATGGTGGGGATATCGTCTTCACCCCGTTTCAGATCATCAAACATGCGTACATACATATCCATCTGGCCAATATCCTGATGGGTCAGTTTAGTCGTCTTCAGATCTATGATAACAAAGCACTTCAAGAGGTAATTGTAAAAAACCAGATCAATATAAAAGTGGCTGGTTTCAGTACTGATACGGAACTGACGGCCGACAAAGGAAAACCCTTTTCCGAATTCCAAAAGAAACTCCTGAAGGTTATCGATAATCGCTTTTTCCAGAACAGATTCTTTTAAGGTTTTATTCTCGGGTAATTCAAGAAATTCCAATACATACGGGTCTTTTATAAAATCCCTGACCGGTTGCCTGTCATTTTCAGTGACCGCAACATGTTCACCTTTTATTGCGGAAGAAGAAAGCAATCTTTCATAATAATGAGAATTGATATTTCGCTGTAATTGCCGAACACTTCACTTTGAAGCTTTGACTTCTTTCAGATAATAGTCTCTGGCTTCATATGTATCCAGGCGCATAATCAAACGAATATGTGACCAGCTCAATTCTCTACACAGCGTGTAGAGTTTTTCAGTTTCCGGAAACGTTTGATAGAACTGTCTGAAATTCTAGAGATTTGCCACTGAAAAGCCCTTGCCGAACTCTGCATTTAAGGCAATAGAAAGGCTTTTAATGAGCTTTTGGCCATATTCTGCACGTTCTTTTCCTTTCTGCTCTTCTTCAACAATGCGTTTTCCAATAGCCCAATAAGCGTTTACCATCGCTGTATTTACAGCAGTATAGGCCTGAGTTCTCGCTTTTTGTAATATGTCACGAATATCGTTATAAAAAGCTTTATCTGTTAGATCTTTTTCCATAGCAACTTACTCCAGATTTAAGATATCCATAATCAGGCCCTTCGATGGATCTTAAGGGTTTGTGCTGGTAGAAGTATTTATTAAAACTGATCTCATAGCCGATTAAGGATCGCGGCATTATAGCAGATGATGCAGTTGGTGATCAGACGGCTGCATTCCCCCCATATCTGTTGCTCGTATCTGTCTTGAAAGGAAGTTGCAGCTGCATATATTTCTGCAAACACTTCTGGCATGCCTTTATATTAAGCTTGAACGCCCGGTGCATGCTTCAATCGCACGCCAGTAATCTTTCTTTTTGCACCACCTGATCTTTTTCATAAATTGGGGTAGTTACCCAACACATGAGGGTAGCCCTCTTCTCCCAGAAGCTCGATGATAGACTGTTCTAATCGCTCTTCCGTGAATTTCATTGTTCAGCTTCCCTCGGTTTTTCCTCAATAAATTTCTGCACCTCTTCCTTCTTCGGGAGTTCAAGCTGATATTTGGAGACAAAAAGATTATCGTCCATTCCGGCAAGAGCATATTCCACAAAAGCATAATCTTTGCCTGTGCAGAGCAAAATACCCACAGGCGGATTATCTCCTTCTGTCATGACATTCTTCTTGTAGGCCCAATTAAAACATAACTGCGTTTTTGGCTCGTAAAACTTCCGTTGTTGATAATAAGGGTATCACCCCGATTCGGGCGCTCATGTATGCTAAGGACCTTTTCAATTTATCATGTCCTTATAACTTATTAAAATCGTTGCCTTAACTTTTTTAAAGATCGCCATCACACATATATCTATCGAGCCGGCCTATTTCCCGAACGATGTGGTTTTAGCATTTATTTCAGCAACTTATTTTTCTTGGCGTACATTTTCGCAGCAATCTGGATGGTACCCTAACTTCAGCTTAAAAAACGGGAGTAAAAATATAGAAAAAATAAGATTACATCAGGAAGACCCCATATTCATTCAACTTTTTACTCTTTGCTTTCGCATCCCCAACAAGCCTATTCAATTCTGTCCAAAACACATTAGTGTGATTTTTTATGCGGGTATGAACCAATTCATGCAAAAGGACATAATCAATCATTTCATCCGGCAATCTTACCAGCTGCAAGTTTAGGCTTATATTATTTTTTGCTGAACAGCTTCCCCATCTGGTCTTTTGGTTTCTCATGAATACTTTGTTATAGCTAAAACCCTGTTGCGCTGACAATTCATTGAGCCGGTCAACAAGTTTCTTTCTGGCTTCGGTTCTGTCTATTTCAATAGAATTCTTTGTAAATTCTTTATGCTCCTTTTCCACCTGCTTCATCTTATTTAGGTGTTTCTTTATCCAGCTTTTTTTAAATTGAGCGAACTGCTTTGCTTTATTGAATGATATTCCTTTGGGAATGGCTACTCGTACCCCATTGAAAGGCTTAACAGAAATGTTGATGTGTTTTGCCCGCTTACTGCGCTCAAACAAAATCTGCCCAATACCATCTATTTCAATGGTTTCAGCTTTTGCTTTCAATAATGTTTCTCCACATATTTCATGGCTTCCTGACTGAATTTGGAATAATCATCCGGGCTCAATTTCACATCAGGATACTCCTTGTTATATTTTGCCAGTTCAAGGATGATGTCCCTTTTAATAGTCGCATGAACACTGGATTGTGATTGCCAGCTGAAGAATGTTTGCTCTGTCACACATTGCGTTATTTTAGAGACCAAATCATCGGCTTCACCATACTAAACAACCTTCTCAGTTACTAACTGGCGTATTGCCATTTAGGGTACCACGGACATTTGTTCACTTAATTCTGTTTAACCACAATGTTTTTTCATGTAACTCACTCCCGTATGGTCTGTTGTAAAGCGTGGGGTGAGAATATTCTGGGCAATGAAAGTTTGCAATAAAAACCTTATAATTGTAACAGGTTCTATGCCAAGTGGCATCTCATGGCAGCTATAATGTCACTACTCCTTCTACCAGAAATCTGCCCTACCTACCGATCAACCCTGTCTTTCAATTCCTTTCTGCATTTAAAAAATGGAAGCTTTTTCCGCTTGATCTTAACCTGTTCACCGGTCTTTGGATTCCGGTCGGTATATGCTTTATATTTCTTGCGGCTTGCGGGACGGCATGCGGGACGTTCCTTGATATGTTGATTGCTTATTTTTCAATAGTTTTAATTTGTTTTCTTTTGCAATTTTTTCACCGCGGGTTGCGGATTGGCTTGCTGTAGGTTGAGAT